>JAHFZE010000313.1 GCA_020854785.1 Methanomethylovorans sp. | reverse complement strand
GCCATGACTATTTCCTTACGATGCAACAGGGAATCCAGATTAAGTTCGTAAGATCCGGGACCAAGTATACGAACAGACTCCACCCTGTCACCATCCTCCTCTATGACACTACGTTCCTCTTTTTCTATACCAATGATCTCATCTATCTCTTTTATGAGCTTCTCTGCCGGGGTCTCTTGCTTGCGGGTTTCGTCAAGTATCTCATGACCGGCTTTTTCAGAGGCTTGATGCTCTTCTTCAGGACCTTTGACGTAGAGGAACTTGTTCCACCCACATGACGGGCAGCCACTAAGAATGACCGCAGCCCCATCAACGAATATTTCTCCACATCTGGTGCACTTATGTGACATATTTCACCGTTTTTTAATTAGCGCAGTGATATATTAAAACTCTTCCTACAATAATGCCTTTCATTGCTCCATATATCTTCCAATAAGAGGATGCAAACGTTTGAGCGTTTCATCAGGTATCATGCTACTCTCCGTGGTTATAGCTCCATTGAGGGCATCCTTGCAGGAGCAATACCTTTGAGAAGGAATCTTTTTGATCACAGAGGAAATGACATCCTTCACAGCAACCTCGTTCTTCATTGCATTCTCGATGATAGCCTCTATAGTGACGTCTTCATCCTTCCAGACATCATAATCTGTCACAGTAGCTATCATGGAGTAGCAGATCTCGGCTTCTCTTGCAAGCTTCGCCTCAGGTATCGCAGTCATTCCTATGATATCGAATCCAAGTTTCTGGTATACAAGAGATTCGGCACGTGTTGAGAATTGCGGCCCTTCCATACAGATATATGTACCTCCTTCTTTTATACTGTACCCTTTTGAGCTGGCGACATCAACTACCAGCCTGGACATCTCAGGGCAGAAGGGATCTGCAAAACCCATGTGCACCACAATACCATCCTCGAAAAAAGTATTCTTTCGAAGCCTTGTATGATCATATAGCTGGTCAGGAACGACTATGTCAAGAGGTGCGTAATCTTCCCTGAGGCTACCTACGGCAGAAACTGAAATGATACGTTTTACTCCGAGTTTCTTCAAAGCAAAGATGTTGGCCCTGTAAGGCACTTCCGAAGGAGAGTAACGATGCCCCGGACCATGCCTGGGAAGAAAAGATACCTTTGTATCACCATGTTCACCTACGGTTATCGTATCAGATGGTTTCCCAAAGGGAGTATCGATGTCCAACTCCTTTACTCTGTCAAGAAGATCGACGTCATATATCCCGCTGCCCCCAATTATAGCAATGTCCACATTATCACACATGAATATCCCGACCCTTTATTCATGCAAGTTCCCAGAACTTGTTACCGTTCTCGACAACACACCTTACAACGCCACGGCGATCCATTTCATCCATTATCTCAGCCATTCTGCCAGGTTGAGCTATTTCAAAAGCAAAGGAGTCAAGAGAATGATACACATACAGACCATGCTTTATTGCCTGTATATCCCACATATCCCTTTTTTCCTTGTTCATTAGCAAAGAGATGAGGTCTATCATGTCCTCGATGAAATTCCAGGGGAATATAACCCAAGCCCATTCCTCCAGCCTTTCACCAATAAAGTCTGGTTCCATTTCAGATGTATCCAGGTATTGAAGAGTTGCTGTCCTTAAACTCTTTGGGCCCTGACCAAGGATGTACTGTCTGGAATGAAGCATACTCTTCCCGGTGTCAGCTATATCGTCCACAATCAGCACATCTTTATTCCTGACAGCTGAATCTGAAAGAGGATATTTTATCTGAGGTCCGCTCCCTGCCATAACTGCAGTGCCTGTGTAATGTTCGATCTTAAGGCTGGTAAGATCATCCATGCCAAGGAAATCACACAATACTCTTCCGGCAAACCATCCGCCTCTGGCAAGGGCAATTATAATATCCGGTTCATATCCGGAAGCCTTTACATCATTGGCGACCTTCCTGCAAAGATCATAAATATAATCCCAGTTTGTCACAACACATTTGAACTTATCAGGTAATACCATGATCAAGACCTTCCAATCTTAATATATTAAAGACTTTATAGGTTTAACGCTCCTTTACATATATGTTTCTCTTCCTTTTTCATCGCAACATTTATCTGTGATGATATCGTTGAAGGGGAGTACATCATTACCAATAAAACAGCTAAAATATGAAGCGGGGTAGGGTAGCCAGGAGATCCCGACGGGCTCATAACCCGTAGACCAATGGTTCGAATCCATTCCCCGCTACTCATTTTGGAAGTAACTGTTTTTTGTAACACTGTTCTATTGAAATAAGCCCTCTATTTATTCTGCCTACGTGGATCTTTTAGAGAAGGAAAACGCATTCCATAGAACATTTATTAAACTTGTCCAAAAGCTTTATTCTTGGGCATGGCTTAGTATATATTGGGGATAACTGGGGAGTGATATAGTATGCTAAGCGAGATGTACAAAAAGATAGTCGTTGCAACCGATGGATCAGAAAATGCTAATAAAGCGGCGGCATCTGCCGTAGAGATGGCAAAGATGACAGGTGCAAAGTTATTTGCACTGAATGTCCTGCCTTATATACCTCATCTTTCGTATTTCGGTGTACCTATGGAGCCTCCTGAAGCTGTTTCTTTTGAAGAAAAGGAATATGAAGCCCGTTTGGAGAAGGATGGGAAAAAGATACTTGATGTTGTCAGGGACATGGCAGAAAAGGCAGGAGTGGGAGTAGAAACTGTGATGGTCAAGGGACACCCAGGTTCTGAGATCATGAACTTTGCACAGAAGAACGATATTGACCTGATAGTCATGGGAACATTGGGAAGATCCGGCATCGACAGATTATTGATGGGCAGCGTGGCCGAAGATGTGGTAAGGAATGCAAAGACAAGAGTGATGATAGTAAAGTGAAAAAGCAGCTTTTCTGCGGCTGGCTAAAAAACGGTACTTTTCTTTTTTGATGGACTTGCTCATACTCCTGCACTAGCTGTTTGACATCAAACATATTACGTGTAAAACCATATTTGCCGGGGAATCCGGATCATAAGCTTAATATTAGAATTGTATCCATTGAGATGAAAATTGATAAAAAGGCTGCATAGAAAAGAATTGAATGGCTGCCCACAGAGTTCATACATACAGGCTTATTAAAAACCTGTCTGGGACCCCATTAATAACAGAGCGGCCAGACAACCGACAATAAAACATCTTCTATGTAGTTATATACACATATCCTAATTTGAAACTACCATTTAACCATTTGTAGTGTACGTAGTAACTACCCCATTTTCATCGATCATGGTAAGAACTCCGTCTTTCATGGTCATTTCACTGTGAACTGTGCCATTTGCATAATAGCTCTTCCAGCTGAAAGTTTCACCATCTTCTGAGAACATGTATTCCACCCTGGCTACCTCATCTTGTGGATTATTGGATGTGTACTCCATAACACACATACGTAAACCGTCTACAACCTTTGATCCGGTGTAGACCATAGAGATTTCTTCACCGGTTGTCGGATTAGATGTTTTCCATGAAGTACCCACCGGGCACCAGTCATCAGTGTCCTGAGAAGTGATTTCTGTGATATTACCGTCTTCATCGATAAGTATCATTTTCCCATCCTTCAGGGTCATTTCGCTCAGCAGCGTACCATTTTCAGCGTAGCTCTTCCAGCTGAAGTTCTCACTGTCATCTGACCACATATATTCTATCTTGGCCACACCATCCACTGGGGTGCTATACCTATACTCAGCCAGGCACATCTTCACACCATCGACCATCCGTGTGCCGATAATCTCGAGAGATATTGTTTCACCCGTAGAAGGGTCGGTAGATGTCCATGAATAACCTATCGGACACCAGCCTTCATCGATGCCTCCACCTACCTGACTAAAATCGAGATCTGTTATCCAAACACCAACAACTGGAGTAACCCCATTCCAGCCAAGGCCGATGACATCAAAACCAGGATCGGTCTGGAGAAGGAAATTATTACCGTCTCTATTGTATATGCCAACCTCGGTAATTCCATCTCCGTCCCAATCACCTACAATAGGCTCAGTATCTGCCCAGCCAAATCCCACGATATCAGCGGAACTGGTAGTGGTGTTCCACAGAGCCCAGGTACCTTCATTGTTGTATACTCCGACCTCGTCCGAGCCATCGCCATTCCAGTCACCAACTACTGGAGTAACTCCTGACCATCCCAGACCAATGACATCAAAACCGAAATCGGTCTTGATAAGGAAATTATTACCGTCTCTATTGTATATG
>JAHFZE010000245.1 GCA_020854785.1 Methanomethylovorans sp. | reverse complement strand
CGATCCTGCCCATTCCGGATACCAGATAACCTTATCTATCTCTGAGAGCATCTGCTCCTTTAATTCCGAGATCTTCAGGAACCACTGGCGGGTAGCAAGATAGATGATAGGGGTCTTACATCTCCAGCAGTGTCCATAACGATGGGAAATAGTACCCTCTGCAAGCAGCAGTCCTCTCTCCTTGAGATCTTCCACCACCACTTTATTTGCTTCCCTGATGTGCATATCGGTATATTCACCCGCTTCTTCTGTGTACCGGCCATCTGACCCGACTGGACAGAAGATGGGAAGTCCGTGCTTCACACCTACTTCAAAGTCATCCATGCCATGCCCGGGAGCTATATGAACACAACCTGTGTTCTCTGCTGTTACGAAGTCTGCCAGATACACATTATGCTTAAAACGTGCCTGTCTGGGGATCCGGTCTGCCAGGGGATGTACATATTCAAGTGTAGTAAGGTCTTCACCCAGCATGGTACCCAGGATCTCGAAATCAGCATACCTGCCTTTTTTAAGCACATCTTTGACCAGCGAGGAAGCCATGATAAGGGTTTCGCTCTCGCCGGCAGATGTAACAGCCCTGACCTTTGAATACTCAAATGAAGGATGTACTGCCACTGCAATATTAGATGGTATTGTCCATGGAGTTGTAGTCCAGATAATTATCGATGTATCCGGTTCATCCTTCAGCCGGAACTTCACATAGATAGAAGGGTCTACACGCTCCTCATATTCAACTTCCGAATCTGCTATTGCAGTTTCACATCTGGGACACCAGTTGACCACTCGTTTTCCCTCTTCGAGCAGGTCCTTTTGTTGCGCCTGTTTCAGTGTCCACCATGCAGCTTCGATATACTCGTCCCTCAGCGTCATATACGGGTCTTTCCAGTTGAGCCATACGCCCAGGGAATGGAACTGGCGGGTCATATCGTCTTTCTGCAACAGAGCAAACTCTTTACATTTTTCAATGAAATTGCCTACTCCATACCTCTCAATATCCTTCTTGGAAGTAAAACCCAGAACTTCTTCCACTTTTACCTCTATAGGAAGCCCATGCATATCCCACCCTGCACGGTCAAGTATATGATGATCGTTCATTGAACGGTACCGAAGTATGGAATCCTTGATTATCTTATTCCATGCAGTACCTAGGTGTATATGGCCGGTAGTATATGGCGGACCATCCACGAAAAAGAAACGCTTTGCACCCATTCTGAGCTGGCGTACCTTTGAGTACGCATCGATCCCGTCCCAGAAAACGTGTATCTTGGATTCGATCTCACCTGCGTTGTATTGACCTGTGATCTCCTTTAGCATAGGAAGTCTCCATAAGCATGATTGTTAGATATTCACCTATTGCGGTATTCAATTTAAATGCTTTGTTCTGTGTTTTAAGAAAAAAAGATAGTTCATCACCGTAATTCAAATGCAGACACTTCATTGCTTTTGATCTTGACCTTCACTTCCTGCCATTCAAGGTCATTCGAACTGACAGAGCAATGTACAACGAGTTGCAGAACACAACTTTTTTTGGGGGATGTCACCCTTCTGAGATCACTCTATGATATCCTGAACCGAAAGTGTTTCCAGCAGAAGTTCATTGAAAAGCAATTTTTCCAGCGTTCTTGCCGCATACATCCGATGCTGATGCTTCTGGATGTCTTCGTTCATACGCAATTGTGAATCTACCTGTATCCTCAGTAAGGCAAAATGGAAAGCATTCTCATCCCTAAGCTGCATCGAATAGAACGTCTCAAGAAAATATGGTAAAAGATATGGATTATCTATCACACTGCACAGAACAAGCAATTCTTCGGATATTGAGCCGGGGTCTTTGAGTACTAAGTGCCCGGTGATCACTTTCAATGTATCAAGAGAATATTCCTTCCCTGCCACGAGTATTTTTCCTGCTGTGAACATCACATACCTCACCGATCATATAAGAATAAAGATCAGGATCGGGACAATAGTCTTTGTTCTATTATCTCTTTGCATCTGTGCAGATCTTCGGCACGGTTTATGTTCAATGCAAAAGCAGCTTCCTCGCTCACCAGACTCTCATAATCCTGTTCCTTCTCAATATTGCTGCCATCAATGATATTCACGCCACAGGGTACTATCAGTTCGCCCCCCCAATTAAATACCGTATCCGGTCTTACAGAAAGGCCTTTACATATTGCCAGAGGGGAGAAAACCGACATTGCAGGTTTCCCACATTTCTCATACTCTTCGATAACGTAGTCAATATGCTTGCCATTAAGCAATGGCAGATCTGCCATAATGATCATGACAGGAGCGTTTATAGCAGCCTCTTTTACCGCATATATCATATCACCTACATAATTGCCTCCTCCGGTCATGATAGTTCTTACCTCGTCGTTATACTTCTTCTCGAGGAAGCTCTGGGTCAGAGGAGTAGCAGGGGAAACAGCAACATATACCTTGCCTATCCCGGAAGCTTCGTGCAAAGCGTCTATAACATAAGTTATCAATGGCTTGTCCAGCAAACTCACACAGGGTTTCTCACCCATACCAAGCCTGCTACCCAAACCTCCGGCCATAATTATAGCATCCATGGAATCCCTCCGTTATGATAGCTCAATATCAATACGATCGTTATAAGGGCAATAGTTCTTCCCACTTCGTTGGAAGTGCCGATCACATCCCCGTTCATCCCGCCAAAATGCCTGTTACTGATGTTCAATACGACAAAAGCTGAAATAATAGCAGCTATAAGGGCAATAAGTCCTCCGTACCAAAGTCCGAAAGGTTGCAGAGCAAGAGCACATACCACCACAGAACCCAATAGCCCTACAGCATACTTTGGCAGTGTTGTATTCTGCACCAAGATAGAACCCAATCCTTCATGAAGAGACTTACCGAAGGCTGCTATAGTGAGCATACACTGCATAGCAGATACTTCTGCTATCAGCATTGCGGACAACAAGATGGCAGCGGCAGTTCGCATACTATCATTAGCTAATACCATGGCTTCTGATTGGAGGGAAACTATCGAGGAATAAAATGCCAGAATGCCCATTACACAGAACCCTACACCTCCTATGCCAAGTGCAACATCCTTAAGAGCACGGATCTTCTTTTCCACCGATCCATGGGCAGTCACACCATCCCCAAAATCTGCAAGACCGTCAATGTGGTTGAGACCTGTAAGATAATACACAAAAATGACTATAATTATAGCGCTTATGTGCTGTGGCAATGTCATCATGGATAAAAAAGCGAACATTCCCATGAGTGATCCTAGCACAGCGCCTACGAGGATATGCAAATAGGTCCGCTTGAAGAACTCGTCCAGACCCTCCATTGTCAATCCTACTGGGATAGTGGAGAGAAAACCAAAACCGGACCTTAATGCCAGAAGAAAATTGTTCATCCTGCGATCACACCACTGTTATCACTACTTTTGTTATTTTTATCGCTTTTATTTTCCTTATTTGGGCTTATTTCCGCCATGCCCCTGGTATACATATTTGCAGAAACACCACCAATAAGCCCTCCTATGACATCATCCATAAAAGGACCTAGCTTTGAAAGAATGCCCGGTTTTTGCTTATCGAACCGTACAAACTCAAAAGTGCCCTTATCACCACTGATGTACCTGGAAATACTCATCCCAAGAACTTCGTCAGCTATTATGAAAGTCAGATCTCTTTCATAGGATTTCCTGCTGATGCTTGGAAGATGCCCTTTAAGTCCTTCTTTTTCCAGCAGTATGCCAGCATATATTAGAAGGCAGAGGTTCGGATCGGACAGGGCCAGGTCCAGTTCCCGCAAAAAAACTTCTGTTGCCTTTTCCCTTGTCTCTATCCCAGGATGCGGAACATACAGCTCAAGTGCTGTGTCAATAAGCATTTGCACGGTGATACCTTCTTCCTCCAGAATATCCCTTATATCTACGATGACATCACCTTCCAGTTCCTTTGACTGGTTTTTCTTCATCTCGTTATTTTCGATATCTGATAATTTCATACTCATCACCCTTGTTAGACCTTAATAAAATACATAAAAACGATCCATAATAATGTAAAGCAAGGAAGCACACAGCAGCACAGAGATCAAAGAAGAGCTCAGCACAAGACTGCGTGCCAGTTTAATATGAAAGAACTGAGGATAAGGATTCTCTGCTGCCAGCACATACACATTGGGTTTCTCAAGGCGAATGCCCATAGCCCCTGCAAAAGTGGCCATTGGATAACCGGAGTTAGGAGATGGCGTTTTTCTTCCATCCTCAATGGCAGACCTGAAAGCACTCAGAGGATCAAGTGATCTTGAAAAGGAAGACACCAGGCGCAAGAGCACAGCTGCTATGGATATGGGTATTAGGGATAATCTGGCAGGTATCCAGTTCAATACATCATCGAACCTCGCAGAGAACCAGCCAAGATGCAGGTATTGGGGATCCCTGTAACCCACCATGGAGTCAAGGGTGCTGGTAGCTTTGAATACATATGCTGCTATTATCCCAAATGGTCCGAACAACGCGAAGTAGAACAGCGGTGAAAGTATGCCATCAACGAAGTTCTCAGATGATGTTTCGATAACGGCAGATGATACCTGTTCATCAGTTAATTGTGAAGTGTTCCTGCTCACATACATAGAAAGCTTCTTTCTTGCTTCATCCAGATCACCTGCTGCAAGCTCTTCATATACTTCTTTTCCAGCATCCATAAGGCAGCGTATGGCAAAGGTCATTTTAAGAAACCATGCTGCCACCAGATATCGGATCAATGCGGGTATGCTTTCAGTATCCAGTATTATAGTGGCAACGATACCAATAAAGGCTGCAAAGAGAATACAACACAATGCCATAAAGATACCATAGAGCCTGCGATTTGCAAAAGGTACCCTGCGCTTAAAAAATGATATGACATTACCTATCCATACAACAGGATGTATGGCAAAAGGCGGTTCCCCAAATACCAGATCAATGATAAAAGCGAGGAGCAATACAACTATCAGGTCGAATGCAGTTATCGTGAAGAACATAATCGAGGCTCCATGACCTTTTCCCATGCCTTCTTAAGCCCTTCCTCAGTACAGCCCTCATCAGTAAGCACTGATAACATCTTTTCAACCACAGCAGATTCATGCACTAGTCCACATTCCAGACAGCTCCACACCTTATTACCACTTGAACCGATTATCCACTTACCATCCGTACGCTCATCCTGACATGGATAGAACGGACAGAAACAAAAAGTACAATCCTGTCCTTCAAAATGACATGGATAATAACTACATTCCCTGTTGCTCCCCAGG
>JAHFZE010000225.1 GCA_020854785.1 Methanomethylovorans sp. | reverse complement strand
GCGGTCATTTCTTCACTGGAGGCAGACATGGATTCTGCTGTGATCGCCACATTGTTTGCACCTTCGTTAACAAGGGATACAATGGAATTCAGCGATCTTCTGCTTTCCTCTATACCATCGGTGATGCTTCTGAAATCACCAATGCCTTCAACTTGCACTTTTCTTGATAGGTCGTTGTTGGAGATGGCATTTAAAACCTCGCTGGAATCGTTTATCAGGGCCTGTAGCTGATCACCGAACTGGTTCAATGTATCAGCAAGTTTTCTGAAATCTCCATGGACTTCGATCTCCATCCTTGCAGACAGGTCGCCTGCTGCATATGCATCGATCACTTTTGCGGCAACATTGAGTGGTTCTACGACAGCATCCATTGTTGCATTGATCCCGTCAACGACCTTGCTGAACTCTCCTTTATGTTTTGAGGCATCAGCCCTTGTGGCCAGTTTGCCTTCAACGGCTGCCTGTGAAAGCATAAGAGAATCATCAATAAGCATTTGTATGTTCTCTATCATCTTAACGAAAGCCGGTATCAGCTGATCGTTCGCCGATAGCCTGCCAATTTTCTTGTATTGTTCCAGTTCATGGAGGTCGCCGGCAGCCACATTGATAAAGGCGTTCTGGACATTGATTATCTTCTGCCGTATATCGTTCGTAGCCTTTGCGACATCTGCAAATATTCCCTGATAACTGCCCTCTACCTTCTGTGTGCAATCGTTTACTGCCAGGGTTTGCATGATCCTGTTGCTCTCTACAAGACCGCCAAGACCATCTATACATGCATTGATGTTGTTCTTTATCTCGTTAAAGTCACCTTTGTATTCATCAGTGATCTTCTCTGGGATCTCTCCTCTGGATATGCAGGATACCTTTTCAGCAGCAACGTTCAGTGGATCGACGAGTGCATCCATTGAATAGTTAACAGCTTTGACAGCTTCTTCGAACTTACCCTTGAACCTTGTAACATCGACCCTGTGATCGAGCCTGCCTTCTTCAGTTGCCTTGCCCAGTGCAAGGAACTCTTCTGTCAGGCCAAGGACATTTTCCATTAGCCTGATAGTGTTTGGCAGCAGCTCGTCATTGGCCGATCTCTTTCCGGCTTTCTTATAACGTTCAAGGTCACTGAAATCACCTCTTGCCATATACTCAAAGGTACGGGTGATGTTCGTAAGGCGAGCACGTACTTCATTGACAGCAGCAGCATTTTCTGCAAATATGCCCTGATACGCATTACCTTCCATACTGCAAGTGAGGTCATTGGTAGCAAGTTTCTTGAGCACATCTGTGCTTTCCTGCATGGGTCCTCCCACAGCGTCCAGTGTCTGGTTCAGAGATGCTATTATATCTCTGTATTTGCCTACATGCCTGGACTCATCGGCACGCAGCTGTACATCTCCTGCGATCCCTGCCTGAGCAAGCTTATTCGCATCTTCGAGCAGAGAATTTATCGCTGCTGCACAGCAATTGAGGTTGTTCTTCATTTCTCCATAGGATCCATTATACTCTTTTGTGATCGCAGGAGGTATATCCCCGCAGGAGATCCTGTTCATATATTTAATTGCTGCCAGGAACGGATCAACTATGGAGTTCATGCATGTGTTCATTCCTTCCATTATCTTGAGGTAATTGCCCGCATAACCAGTTGTATCAAGCCTTGCATCCAGCTGCCCATTAACTATAGAATTTGACATCCCAATTATTTTGTTCGTGATATCTACTTCTTTGCTCATGTCGAAGATGAACTCCATAGCACCCACTATTTCACCTGAAGCATCTTTTATTGGTGCTGCAGTGTATCGGACAGGAGTATTATTTGAATCAATTTTGGAGACGGTTTCTCCAGTAAAGGTCTCACCTTTTCTCATTGCCATTGCAGCCTTACATTTTTCGGTGTTGCAATGTCCGGTATTGAACAGTTCGAAGCATTTTTTCCCATGGCATTTATCCTCTGGCAGACCGACGAAGCTGGATGCAGCTTTATTCATGTAGATAATATTGAACTCCCTGTCCATACTAACAATAGGCATGGGGACATTGTCCAGGATGTTCGTGCGTTTGGACATTTCGCACATCATTTTATTGATCGAGGTTGCAAGTTCTTCATGCTTGTGCTCTTTCTGGGTATCTATCCTTGCAGAAAAATCACCTTTATTAGCTTTATCGACTACATTTGATATCTCATCGAGCATCTTCCAGTCTTTATCGGTTGCAGACTGCCACATTTTAGAGATCTCATCAAACATTCCACATCACATTCCATTTACTTTTTCGAATAATACTAGCTTTTATATTATAATAATATAGAATTATTAATTAAAATCCAATCTAACGATATATAAAGATGACGTTTATTTATATGTCTAAAAATATTCTTTTCAATGTGTGTGGTCACAGCTAAAATTTCATATTTTATAATGGTCAGTGATGATCCTGGTCCATAATGAGATACTTTCTATCAAATTTAGCACACAACAGGCAGCTTTCCAGATTCTACTTGACATTGTTGCACTTCACTATAATTCATATGCACTTAGGCAATAAATAATGCAATTGAAGCTGTATAACCAGAAACTAAATATTACATCATGGAGTATTAAGTACAATTTTAGCTTGAGCTGCACATGAATTCAGCTCCTTTACATTTATATTATTTAGTTTATTTATGTCCCAGAGGTGTCACATGAAAGTAAAAATTACAGAGACCGTCCTGCGAGATGCACACCAATCGCTCATCGCTACCCGTATGCGCACCCGCAACATGCTGCCCATAATGGACAAACTTGATCAGGCAGGGTATTATTCTCTTGAGATGTGGGGAGGTGCCACATTCGATACCTGCATCAGATACCTGAACGAGGATCCATGGGAAAGGCTCAGGTCACTCAAGAAACAAATGCATAATACCTATGCTCAGATGTTACTTCGGGGACAGAACCTTGTGGGTTACAGGCATTATTCGGATGATGTTGTTGAGAAGTTCGTTCAAAAGGCCTATGAAAATGGCATAGATATTTTCAGGGTATTCGATGCTGTCAATGATATCCGTAATATGGAAAAGGCCATATCTGTAGCTAAAAAGCAGGGGGCACACGTTCAGGGTGCTATATGTTATACTATAAGTCCTGTCCACACTGTAGAAAAATATGTAGAGCTTGCAAGGGATCTGGCTGAGCACGACTGTGATTCTTTGTGTATCAAAGATATGGCGGGACTTATTTCTCCCCATCAGGCCTATGAGCTTGTAAAGGCTATCAAGAAAGAGGTCAACCTGCCATTGGACCTGCATTCCCATTGTACTTCCGGTATGGCACCCATGAGCTACATGGCAGCATGCAGGGCAGGTGTCGATATACTGGACACTGCAGTATCGCCTCTTGCATGGGGAACTTCACAGCCCCCTACTGAATCCATAGTGGCTGCCCTGGAAGAGACAGAACGTGCCACTGGTCTTGACATAGAGCTCATTACAGAGGTAGCGGAGTATTTCAAGAAGATCAAAGATGAGTTGAGGTGCGTTCTTAATCCAATATCAGAACAGATCGATACCAATGTGCTGGTATACCAGATACCAGGTGGCATGCTTTCAAACCTTGTATCACAATTAAAGGAGCAAAATGCTCTGGACAAGTACAAGGATGTGCTTAAGGAAATGCCCCGGGTCCGTGCGGAACTGGGATATCCTCCCCTTGTTACACCTACCAGCCAGATCGTTGGTACCCAGGCAGTGCTAAATGTGCTTATGGGGGAACGCTACAAGGTCATCCCCAAGGAGGTCAAGGACTATGCCCGGGGACTGTATGGCAGACCACCTCACAAGATAGATGAGGATGTCATGGTAAAGCTCATACAGGACGAAGAGCCTATCACTTGTCGTCCTGCTGATCTCCTCGAACCAGAATATGAGAGGATGAAAGCTCAGGCAGAGGAACTGGGACTCATCAAGAAGGAAGAAGATATTCTTACTTACATCTTATATCCTGCAATAGCACCGGCTTTCCTTAGGGGCGAATCAAAGGAAGAGGAACTCACTCCTATCAAGACAGAAATGCATCCCTGTGCGGTTTCCAGTTCACAGGGAATTCCCACAGAGTTCAAGGTGGAAGTGGATGGTGACGTTTTCAATGTGAAGGTCCATCCGGTGGATGGTTCCCTGACAGTGACAGAAAGCTCTGAGAAGCCCTCTTCAAGAGCTATCTCCGGAGCTGTCACAAGCCATATGCAGGGCATGGTCCTTTCCATCAAGGTTGGCGTAGGGGACACTGTTGAGGAAGGTGAAACTATCTGTGTCATAGAAGCCATGAAGATGGAAAATGCTATTCATGCACCACACAGTGGGATCGTAAAAGAGATCTTCTTCGGGGAAGGCGACTCAGTTTCCTCCGGGGATGTGTTGATGGCAATAGAATGAGGAGATCCCATGTTCAACAAAGTGCTCATTGCGAACAGAGG
>JAHFZE010000167.1 GCA_020854785.1 Methanomethylovorans sp. | reverse complement strand
CCTTTCTATTGATAGTTTATATTCTCACATATCATGGCTTGCGGCCATCAAAGAAAAAGTAGAGTACAAAGGATTGAAAGGAATAGACATCGATTTCCCGATAATTGAAGATGTGAGCATGGAGATCGCACGTAAATATGGCATGATACATCCCCGTGCATCCTACACGCCAGAAGAAGTTCTTGAAAAATTAGAAACTACAGGTGGTTCTTTCCATTTCATGGAGTCCAATACAGAGACAGTAAGGGCAGTGTTCGTTATCGATCCCAGAGCCAGGATAAGGGCAATGCTTTACTATCCATTCTCCAACGGCAGGAACATGGAAGAGATCAAGCGTCTGCTTGTAGCAATGCAGGTATCTGACAAACACAACGTACAGACTCCCGAGAACTGGCATCCCGGAGAAGACGTAATTCTTCCAAACCCTGTATCATGGGATTCGGCAAAGGAAAGGCTTAAGAAGGGGGAAGATGGCACAAGATGTGGAGACTGGTTCCTGTGCCTGAAAGAATATCCAGAGAAATGAACTTTGCTTTTTTAAAGCTCTTCAACAGCCTCTTGGTATGGTCCTAAGAAGGAAATGCCTATAAGCAATGCATCTGTTTATACCTGCAGATCAAGATAGCAGGTGACCTGATGACAGAAAAGGAGAAAGAAGCAACCCTTCCTGAGAAGAAGGACTTTAGTGAATGGTATAACGAACTCTTACAGGTAGCTGAAATAATGGACGTGCGCTATCCTGTAAAGGGCCTTTATGTATGGTACCCATTCGGTTTTACTATCAGAAAAAATGTGTACAACATAATAAGGGAACTATTGGACAGGGACCATATGGAAACAATGTTCCCGCTTCTGATCCCTGAGCATGAGTTCATGAAAGAGGCTGAACATATAAAGGGCTTTGAGGATGAGGTGTACTGGGTCACTCATGGAGGTACTTCTCCTCTGGATGTGAAACTTGCCCTGCGGCCCACAAGCGAGACCGCTATCTATCCTATGTACAAATTGTGGGTACGATCCCATGCTGATCTGCCTGTGAAATTATACCAGATAGTTAATACCTTCAGATACGAGACAAAACATACCCGCCCTCTGATAAGACTTAGAGAGATCACTTCTTTCAAGGAGGCCCACACCGTACATGCCACCTGGCAAGAAGCTGCTGAACAGGTGGACGAGGCTATAAGGCTGTATACAGAGTTCTATCGCAGGCTGGCAGTGCCTGTGCTTGCTTCTAAACGCCCGGACTGGGATAAGTTCCCTGGAGCTGATTATACCATAGCCGTCGATGCACTGATGCCTGACAGCAAGACATTACAGGTAGGTACAGCCCACCACCTTGGTGATAATTTCGCCCGTACCTTTGACATAAAGTATGAGAACCCGGCAGGAGAACAGGTATATGCACACCAGACTTGTTATGGGGTTTCAGAGCGCTCTATAGCTGCACTGATATCAATACATGGTGATGATAGAGGACTTGTATTACCCCCTGAAGTGGCTCCCATACAGGTGGTGATCATACCTATAGTGTTCAAGGACTCATCTGATGTCATCCAGGCATGTGAAAAAGTACAGCAGCTGCTGCAGGATGCAGGTATCCGTGTAAAAATAGATCTGAGTGACGATCGTCCCGGGGCTAAATATTATAGATGGGAGATGAAAGGTGTCCCCCTGAGACTAGAGATAGGTCCCCGTGATCTTAAAAATGGTGTTGCTGTGCTGGTTCGCAGGGATACTGGAGAAAAAAGACAGGCAACTCTGGAAAACATAAGTCATGAAGCGGAAGAGACACTAAGGGTAATTCAGTCAGCACTTTTTGAGGAAGCGGTTGCAGATGTGCAGGCACGGATATTTACCTGCTCCTCTCTTGAAGATGTCAAAGACAAATTACCTGAAGGTATCGCACTCCTTCCCTGGTGTGGTGAGAAGGCATGTGGTCTGAAGATCGAAGAAGAGATCGGGGCAGGTATCCTGGGCATACCCACCGGACAGGAAGACGGACATAAAGGGCAATGTCCGGTCTGTGGCAAGGACGCGAGTGTAAAAGTTTATGTAGCAAGGAAATATTGATTTCTGCAACTTACTTTTTACTGAAAAAGAGGGTGTATCATGGAAGGACCATCACCAGAAAATATGAAAATGCCTGAAAGACCATTGTTCCTGTGCGTATTGGCAAATACTGAAACGGCTTACGTCGAAGGTCTTTCTGCTGCTGGAAAGACCGCAAAGTTAACAGATTATACACCACCAGGCGACGCCGAAGTGCTGGAAACCGGCATGGTTGTGGACATACCTATTCTGCCCATGACACCACCTTATGATACGCCTACACCTGCACTAATTACCCGGGTCGCGCTGGACCTTACCGGTGTGCCACACATGCTTGTAAATGCAGGACTGAAGATCCTGCCTTCGAAAATAGTACCTCTGAGAGACATTGGCGGAGCACCCGGAAAAGATATACGTGAGCCAATAGCTGTCCCTGACGCCCATGGCATCTTTGAACGCGGTTTTAAGCTTGGGAGAGAGCTAAAGGACAAATACGACTTTGTTATGATCGGAGAGAGCATACCTGCAGGTACCACTACTGCCAATGCGGTGCTGGCTGCCCTTGGTTATGACGGGAATGTCAGCAGTAGTTCATCCACAAACCCCCTTGAACTTAAGAAGGAAGTTGTTAAGGATGCACTGGCTTCTTCCGATATCAGGCCAGGTGACCTCCGAAATGACCCAATGCAGGCCATTAGATGTGTGGGCGACCCCATGATGGCTGCGGTCGCAGGTATTGCCGCGGGTATAGAAGACATCCCTGTGGTCCTTGCCGGGGGAACCCAGATGGCAGCAGTGTTCGGAGTGATAAAACACCTTGGTCATAATACCGATCACATTACTATTATAACGACTTGTTATGTTATGAATGACAGTTCTGCCCACTTTTCAAAGCTCGTAGACAAGCTCTGTGCCAGATACTATATCACAGATCCCGGCTTTGGCCATTCATGCATGCAAGGCCTTAGACAATATGAGGCGGGGTTCGTAAAAGAAGGAGTAGGTGCAGGCGGAGCAATATACCTCGCACAGATGTACGGCATCCCTGTGGAAAAGTTGAGAGCTGAGATAGAAATGCTCTGTGAAAAACTCTCAAAGTATGGAGATATTGAGAGAGTAAAGTAAAAAGGGATGAAAATAATGTTATGTGGACCTGATACATCCGCAATGTTTGCAGTAATGAACCACATTTGAACCTATAACCTGCTTTTTCATCGCTGTTCGGCAAGATCTGCATGATCTGACGTGTGGGCCTTTATTGATCTTCGGATGCTCACCGTTCAATTTTTGCTTTTCTACAAGACCTTGCTTATTCCTTACCAAAGACATATTTATCCTCCGCTGCTTCAGATATATCGGAAAGGACAAAAGAAATAAAATTCTGAAATACTTAGAATGGTATTATTTTCAGAAAAGGAGAGATCATAAAACATCTTTTATTCCTTCCTGCCCTATTATTAAAGTATTCTGGATATTATGTAATACTTTTTGATAAATAAGTAATATCTTTTCCCTATACACCTTGACCTAGAAACATAAAGATAAAAACACTGATCATCTTCGACCGCCAGACAAATCGATCGAATTACCATTACCGATAAATATATGACTGATAAGATGTATTCAGAGGGATACACCTATCTGGGGTTGTGGCCTAGCCCGGCATGGCGACGGGCTCCAGCGGATAGATGATGAACAACGGGTCTACTGAGATCTGCCCGACGGGGCTTATCGGTGAGGAACCGTTGGAGCACTGATATGTGCTCAGAATGCTGAAAAGCATTTGTTCGGAGAGACCCGTCGATCGTGAGTTCAAATCTCACCAACCCCACTTTTTATATGTAATGCGGCTTGTAAAAGCCATATAATGGCTGTCAATGAATATTTACCGCTTTAGAACTTTTAGGTGATACGATACTTATTTACTTATTGAAATATATATGGACTTTATGAGGGAATTAGATGGATAAAGGATGGATAGTAACATGTATGGAAATAAAGCGTCCAGAGAGATAGGTGATGTTAAGGTCTTTGAAAGGACAGCAAGCAAACATTATATATATTGTAAAGGGAACTTTATATTCTATAGTAACAAATCCAAAAAATCCATACATCCTTCCCTGAATAACAGATTTCAGAAGAGGTTACCATGATAGGATCAAATCTTGACAGGGTATTAGTAGTCGATGATGAGCCAGCTATCGTAGATCTCATGGAACTTTATCTCAAGTCTGATTATGAAATAATCAGAGCTTATAACGGAAAAGAGGCTCTTGAGAAGGCCAGGTCCGAAAAACCATCGGTAATAATACTTGATGTTATGATGCCCGATATGAACGGATATGAGGTCTGTAAAGTGCTTAAGACTTCAGTAGAAACCCAGTTCATTCCCATTATAATGGTAACTGCGCTTTCAGGCAAAGATGAGAAGATAAAAGGCCTTGAGTCCGGAGCTGATGAATTCCTGAGTAAGCCCGCAAATAGACTTGAACTTGTTACCCGTGTGAAATCCCTTACGAGAATAAAACATCTCCAGGACAGGATCCTGGCAGAACGTAATTATGCATACCAGTGTATCGATGTGGCTGGGGTTTTAATGCTGGTAGTGGACCGAGATCAAAAGATCAACCTTATGAACCGGACAGGAAATGAATCCCTTGGTTATGATGAGTTTGAACTCCTTGGACAAAATATGTTCGATGTACTGTTCTTACCTGAAGACATGGAGAAAGAAAAAGAAGAATTCAATCAGATCATAGATAAGATGATCGAAACTCCACCCTTCAATGAGAAAAAGATCCTTAAGAAGGACGGAGGAACAATAATTGTAAGCTGGAACGAGTCACCGATATACGACAGTAATGGAAATATAGAAGCGTTGATCTGTTCTGGAAAGGATATCACTGAACTTAAAATTAAAGATGAGTTGTTGCTGAATTTAAATGAAATGAGAGAAATGTTCACAGGAGTACTCAACCAGGATTTGCTGGATCCGGTTTCCGAGATACAGGATTGTGTGCAGGCACTTCTCGAACAGGAAACTGAAACAGAGAATATAGCATATATTGAGAAAATAATGCAAAACATATCGAATATGACCGAAACCCTGAAGAATGCCTCAGAGTATCTGGATCAGCAGCCATATGACAAAAAATGATAGAAGAATCGAAAATATTAAGAGATGCGTTTGGTAAAAACATTTAAATCATATCATGTGCGTAGTAGTCTCGTTTCATTCGGGAGAGATCCCGTGGGAATGTAGCCAAAAAAGGCTGAACCGTGAAACTCTAAATGAAACAAGGTGAATACAATTGTCAAAATCTTTTTATGGATATATTAGAGATGCTTGGAAGAACCCTGATGAGACCTATGTCAAGGACCTTAGATGGGAGAGACTCCAGGAATGGAGAGAACAGGGTTCCATCGTGAAGATCCGAAGGCCTACCCGCATAGACCGCGCGAGGTCCCTCGGTTACAAGGCTAAGCAGGGAATAATAGTAGTACGTGCAAAAGTAAGAAGAGGAAGCCGCAGAAATCCAAGGTATGTTCGCGGAAGACGCAGCCATAATATGGGTAAGAACAAGACCACTGCAGGCAAGAGCATTCAGAGAATAGCTGAAGAGCGTGCATCCAGAAAATACCCGAACATGGAAGTCCTCAACTCTTACTGGGTAGGAGAGGATGGCAAAGCCAAGTGGTACGAAGTGATCCTTGTGGACCCCAGTCATCCTGTGATCAAGAGCGACAATAATCTTAATTGGATCTGCAACGGCAGTCAGAAGAGGCGTGCCTTCCGCGGAAAGACCAGTGCCGGCTTAAAGGGCAGAGGCATGGGTAAACGTGGTACGGGAACCGAGAAGAACCGGCCCAGTATCAGGTCTAACATGAACAGGGGCAAGTGATCCACCATATAAGTTTGCGAGTGATATCTCACTCGACAGAAGAAAGGTCCAGGGTCATGGATGCCCTGGGCTTATTTTTAAAGAACTCTTTTAGGGATAAGGATCCCGGTTCATTGTCAGAGATAGTTGAAGCTATTGAGGCTGAAGGACACTATGGGAATCCAATAACTATTTTCAGTATACAGATTAACCATAAACATGACACATTGTCCTTCGCGAAGTTCGTCCACAATAATATGACATCGGAAGATATTGAGACCCTTCGAAGTGAAATGCCCGACAGACTTGATGATGATCAGGTATTCCATCTTAGGTTCGATAAACAAGAGGCTTACATGGGCCGTGTGAAAATAGTCTCATCCTCAGATGCTATAACTGCTAAAGTGAAGATAGAAACATATCCTAAGAACAGGGAAATGGCAGGAAAGATAGTGGAGGAGTTGTTTGGTTGAAGGATATTATGATCTCTGTATACGTTACCTACCTGAAGATGATCATTCAATGGAAAGATTCCTTTCACTTGCAACACATTTTGGCTTTAAGGGTGCAGGCATAACACAAGTACCCAATGGCAAAGTAGTTGCATCATACACTGGCCCTTATAAGTCTTATTTTGATCTTGTGCGTGGAATAGAGATACACGAGGACAATCCTGCTAAACTTCATTCTCAGATAAGCCACTACTCTAAAAAGTTCGACTTTGTGATTGTAGAAGGAGGAGCAGACAAACTAAATCGTTCAGCGGTTGAAACCGCAGGCGTGAACATATTATCTTTGCCTTTTGGTATCAAGGACGGTGGCTTGGATCATGTGATCGCAAGATCTGCTGCTGACAAAGGTATTGCCATAGAGTTTGATGTTGGGTCCCTGATACGATACAGAGGCGGAAAAAGAGTGCTTGTGATATCAGAACTAAAGCAGCGCCTGATGCTTGTAAGGAAGTTCGAAGCGCACATGGTGTTGACAAGTGGTGCACGGTCCATTTATGATATACGGGGACCAAGAGAGCTTATTGCATTAGCGAGTTTGTTCGGGATGACAAAGGAAGAAGCAATCAGAGCCATGACAGCTGCACCTGCTGCGATCCTAAGAACAAAAAGGAATGCTAATGGCTTTATCATGAATGGTGTGGAGCTAATAGAGGAGCAGACACCTCCTGAAAAACAGGAGGAATTCTGTTGAAAACGCTTCCTTCCAGTTTAAGACAAAGAAAACGTTATCTTGCAATAGAGGTAATTACCGAACTCGAAGTATCCAGAGAGGAACTATTACGCGAGATATTCGCTGCCATTGGATCACTGTATGGTGATATAGGTTCCAGTGAATGCGGAATAAGATTGCTGGATTTTGGGAAACAGAAAGGGATACTTCGTTGTTCCCACAGGATGGAAGAAAGATCTCGTGCAGCGCTTGCCACAATAACCACCATTAGCGGTCAGCGTGCAATAGTGCATGTACTGGGTATATCGGGAACTGTGAAAGGTGCAACACAAAAGTATATACAGTGTGCAGCCATATCAAGACCCGAGCACATTAATATATAAGTAATAACAATGTTCATAGAACAGAGCCGAAGAATAGACAGTTTGTAAAATTATAGGAGATGATTAGATATGCAAATGACGCCACAGATGGGTTATGATCGTGCCATCACAGTATTCAGTCCGGATGGAAGGCTCTTTCAGGTGGAATATGCTAGGGAAGCCGTGAAAAGAGGAACAACTGCCGCTGGCATCAAGGCAAAGGAAGGCGTTGTACTTCTTGTGGATAAAAGAATTACCAGCAGGCTGATTGAAGCTGAATCCATTGAAAAGATATTCCAGATAGACAGTCACATAGGTGTTGCTACCTCTGGACTAGTGGCCGATGCCCGTTCACTGGTAGACAGAGCCAGAGTTGAAGCGCAGATCAACAAAGTATCCTATGACGAGAACATCGGTGTCGAAGTACTTGCAAAGAAGATCTGCGATCATAAACAGAACTACACTCAGTTTGGAGGGGTCAGACCTTATGGTACTGCACTTTTAATTGCAGGAGTGGATGATACCAGGCCAAGGCTATTTGAAAGCGATCCAAGTGGTGCCTTACTGGAATATAAGGCCACAGCCATTGGCGCAGGCAGGAACACTTTCATGGAAGTGTTCGAAGCTGAATATCGCGGGGATCTGAGCATTGATGAAGCAATTATGCTTGGTATGACCGCCTTATACAAGTCCACCGAAGGAAAGCTTGACGCTGCAACGCTGGAGGTTGGCGTAGTTACACTACAGGACCGTACATTCCGCAAGCTTGCAGAAGAAGAAGTGCAAGAATATGTATCCAAAATCCTTGAAGAGCAGAAAAAGGAAGTGAAAGAGGATACTGGATCCGTTTCCGAAAATGGAGCTGCTGGCGAGTGAATGGCTCACATAACATAAAGTTATATAAAATTACTCAATGTATGAAAGTGGGGGATATGAAATGGTATCTCTTGATGAATCCGTAATTGCAAGGCTTAAGAAGGGAAAGAACCATTACGAGGTCTTTGTTGAGCCAGAGGGAGCACTGGCATTGAAAAAAGGAGATGATGTAAAGATCGAAGAGATCATTGCAGTGGAATCGATTTTTTCTGATGCTGGCCAGGGAGAACATGCATCTGAATCGGATCTTCTCAATGTATTTGGCACACTGGATGCCCTGATAATTTCAAAGGAGATCATTTTACATGGGGAACTGCAATTAACAAAGGAGCAGAGAAAGCAGATACTTGATGAGAAGACAAAGCGCATAGTCAGTACGATCGCACAGAATGCAATCAACCCACAGACCAAAGCCCCACACCCCCCTTCAAGAATTGAGAAGGCCATGGAAGAGGCAAAAGTGCATATAGACCCATTTAAATCCGTAGACGAGCAAGTAATGATCGTGATGAAGGCAATCCGCCCCATCATACCTATCCGTTTTGAGGAAGTACAAATAGCAGTCAAAGTGCCCGGAGAATATGCTCCAAAATCATATGGAGAGATTGCCCGGTTTGGTACGCTGGTCAAGGAAGAATGGCAGCCTGATGGCTCATGGGTAGGTGTTGTAAAAATGCCTGCAGGTATGCAGAACGATTTTTACGGTCTTGTGAACCACCTTACAAAGGGTGATGCTGAAACTAAACTTTTATAAGAGGCTAGATAATGGATAGAGAAATTGTAGTTCCGGGTCAACTTCTTTCCGAAAATACGGATGAATCTGGCTCCGGAACCTATGTAAAGGAGGGAAAAGTATATTCTCTCCTTTATGGAGTAGCTAATGTAAAGAACAGGATATCTGTTATTCCATTCTCCGGAAAATACATTCCTTCCAGGAAGGATTTTGTCATAGGCACTGTTTTTGAGATAACTTCTTCAAACTGGATCTTTGATATCGGTTCTCCTTATGATGGTCTTCTGCATGTGTCAGAGTACCCCCGACGTGTGGAATCATCTATGATGAGAGAGATATTTAACATAGGTGATTGTGCTATCCTCAGAATAAAGGACGTGGATGCATCCATGAAGATAGAACTCACCCTCCGAGAAAAAGGATTAAGGAAAATTAAAGGTGGCCGGCTGCTTGAAGTACCGTCCACAAAGGTACCCCGTGTCATCGGACACAACGGTTCTATGGTCTCCATGTTAAAAAAGGAGACAGACTGCGAGATCTTTGTCGGACAAAATGGAAGGAT
>JAHFZE010000106.1 GCA_020854785.1 Methanomethylovorans sp. | reverse complement strand
ATCAAATGAAAGTGTGTCGTTGAATAGCATACCTTCACGGCCAAGGCTCATCAAGACAAACACCAAAGATACTAATATACCCAGAGATGCAAGGTAACCGAGTATCTTCTTTGCTTTAGTGTTGATGAATAGTCCTATAAGAAGGACTGCAAGACCGGTTCCCACTAATGTGAGCTCAGGTGTGAGGAATGTAAGATCTACCATCTATCACACCCCCGCAACAGCCATCAGGCTGACCAGTTTTTCGGAATTAGTAATCATCATGTCCAGCACCGGACTGGGATTCAGTCCAAAGTAAAGTATCAGTATCGCGATGACAGCCATCGAGAACGTCTGTGACGCAGAAATATCTTTCAAAGCTCCAAACTTCTCGTTATATACACCGAACATTGTTCTCTGCATTGCCCACAGGTGATATGCCGCTGTGATGATGATGGCCAGTATAGCTATGATCACATAAGTGGGCTGGTTGATGTATGTAAATGTCAGCACCAGGAACTCTGCAATAAATCCTGTAAGTCCCGGGAGCCCCAGTGAGGCCATGAAAGCCAGCATCATGATCACAGCAAGCTTGGGCATCTTTCTGGCAAGCCCGCCAAGTTCATTGATGATCCTGGTACCCGTTGCATTGTTGATGACCCCACATGCCATGAACATTATGCTCATGATCAGCCCATGTGAGAACTGCTGGAACATAGCTCCTGAAACCGAGAGAGAAACAAGACCTGCAGCTCCAAGGGTTACATAACCCATGTGGCTTACACTGGAATATGCTACCATGCGTTTGAGGTCCTTCTGTGCCAGCGCAAGGAAAGCCCCGTAAAGGATGCTCACTGCACCAAGTGCTGCCATGATAGTGATCATAAGGTTCATGGATGGTGTGAAAGGCAGTATGGGCAACATGACCCTGAACAATCCATAACCACCTATCTTAAGCAGGACGAAGAGCACACTGCCTGCGGTCGGTGCTTCAACGTATGCATCAGGCAGCCAAGAATGGAACGGGAATACAGGGATCTTCACAAGGAACCCGAACAGCAGTGCCACGAATATAAGATCACGGGACAATCCGCTGGCTATGAACTGGAACTGTGAAAGCAGATGTTCAATACCCATGTTTGGAGTACCGGTCTGTTTCCAAGCAGCGAAGTAGAGACCAAATATACCCAGCAGCATCACAAGTGAACCCACGTGTGTGTAAATGAAGAACTTGATCGATGCCTTGTGCTTCTCGGGCCCGCCCCAGATGCTCACCATGAAGAACAGTGGTACCAGGGTCAGTTCCCAGAACACGTAGAACAGGAAGAAATCAAGCGCTACGAACACACCTATAACGGCTCCCTGCGTTGCAAGGATCAGTGCATAGAACCTGTTGGGCTGCTTCTTGTCATCATTCCATGTGAATAGTATGAGGAAAGGTATGACTATGGCATTCAGCAGGACGAGTGGCATGGAGATGCCATCTATACCCAGCTGATAATTGATCCCGAGACTTGGCACCCACTGAGCAAATTCCTGGAACTGCATCTGAGATGTCTTACTGTCGAAGTTAAAGTACATGAACATGCTCAGTGCCAGTACCAGCACTGAGGAGAATAGGGCAGAGACCCTTGCTTGTTCTTTAGTCTTTGTGAATAGAGTCAGTACTGCGAATAAAAACGGGATCAGTACTATTAAAGATAGAATGGGTATTGCCATTTAGAATACCTCCAGGATCAGCTTAACTAGAATTATGAGTAAACTGACACCAGTTACCACTGAAGTAGCATAGTTCTGTACCACACCTGTCTGAAGTTGCCTCAGACCGTCGGAGGCTTCAGTGAATATATAGCCGATCATATCGACCAGCCAGTCAAAACCTCTGTCTATGGCCCTTCCGGCAAGTGCAAGACCTTCATATACAACCTTTACTGCCAGGAACTGAGTAAAGATAGTATTCTGGTAGTACCTGTTGTAAAGCAGTTTGTATATCGGATTCTTTCTAGAAACAATTCCGGACATGTCAATGATCCGCATACCATAGATAAGATATGATATCAATAGACCTGCAACGGCCACGATAACTGGCATCCAGAGGATCAGCAATGGCTCACCTCCGGCACCATGCGAGGCCAGATGATACTTACCGATCTCTGCAAGTGCATGGATATCCATGTTAACGAAATTATTGGTAAATGTTTCTTCCAGGAATTTTCCGAAGCCTGTCTTTGTGAGTGCACCGAATACAAGTGCCAGAACACCCAATATCATGAGGGGAACGGTCATCACGGATGGAGATTCGTGCCCTTTATAATTGGTCCTTGGCTTACCTGTAAAGGTCATGAAGATCAATCTGAATATATAGATAGATGTCAACAAAGCAGCTACTATCGAGAATATATAGGGCATCCAGTTTTCTGTGGACTCACCGAAGAGGTATGCTGCTTCGATTATAGGGTCCTTACTGAAGAAACCACTTACACCGATGGAGGTTCCCGGGATACCAAAACCTGCCAGGGCCAGTGATGCAATGAGCATGGTCGCGAATGTGATAGGCATGACCTTCCTCACGCCACCCATCTGTCTGATATCCTGAGTTCCAACTGCATGGATCACACTTCCAGCGCACAGGAAGAGAAGTGCCTTGAAGAATGCATGGTTGATAAGGTGGAACAGTGAATCTCCAACTGCGGTTATTCCGATGACAGCACCCATTCCAAGTCCAAGCATCATGTATCCAAGCTGACTTATAGTGGAAAATGCCAGGACACGCTTGATATCGTTCATAACAAGTCCCATGGTAGCCGCAAACAGAGCAGTGAAGGCTCCAAGATATGCAACTACGAGCAATGAATAAGGAGCTGCAACGAACATAGGGAATGTCCTTGCAACCAGATATACACCAGCTGTAACCATCGTTGCTGCATGGATAAGAGCAGAAACGGTGGTCGGACCTTCCATTGCATCCGGCAGCCACACATGCAGAGGGAACTGACCGGATTTACCCACAGCTCCTCCGAAGAATAGCAGAGTGACAATGGTCAGATGACTTACCTGGAATCCGAAGATCTGTGTATTGAGAGCTGCTATTTCAGGTATGTGAGTGAAGATCTCATCGAACCTGAGAACATATACTCCTTCGGGGATGGAACCGTTGTATATCCTGAAGATATCGGAAAATAGCAGGATGATACCTGCAAGGAACATCACGTCACCAACCCTTGTGGTCAGAAAAGCCTTCTTTGCTGCAGAAGCGGCCGATGGCTTTTCGAACCAGAAGCCAATGAGCAGGTAAGAACACAGACCCACGAGTTCCCAGCATATGAAGAACTGAAGGATATTGTCAGAAAGAACTACTCCAAGCATTGCAGCTGTGAAGAGAGCTGTCTCTGCAAAATACCTGGGCTGGGCTTTGTCGTGGGACATGTAGCCAACAGCATATATGTGGATGAGCAAACTGACAAATGAAACCATGCAAAGCATCACAGCAGCCAGGGGGTCAATAAGTATACCCACATTGAGTATGGCAAACCAGTTGTACGACTGAGAAATAACCTGCTCCGGGTTCTGCAACAAGTTCAGCGTGATCATCAAAGATATTATGAACGAGGCAAAGATAGCAACAATGGGGATAATGGCTCCACCATTTGGCAGCTTCTTACCCAGGAAGAACGTAAGCACGAAAGCAAGTGCCGGAAGCACGGGTATTAAAAAAGCCATGTCTTCGATCGCCATTTTTACCACCTCAATACATTGATCTTGTCAAGATCGATCATGTCCCTTACCCTATATATGGACATCAGGATCGCAAAACCAACGGCTGCCTCAGCTGCTGCAAGAGCAATTGAATACAAAGCAAATACCTGACCGGTAAGGTCTGCATTATAGCTTGAAAATGCCACCAGGTTGATGTTGGCGGCGTTGAGCATAAGCTCCACACACATAAGCATCCTGATACCACTTCTCTGGGTCATGAACCCAAACAGACCTATTGAGAATATGATCGCGGAAAGTGCAAGATAATAAAATAATGGTATCATTCAGTACCATCTCCTTTTGCCATGTAGATAGCTCCCATAAGGCTAGAAAGTAAAACTATCGAGAGTATTTCAAAGGGTACAACAAGGTCAGTAAATATCAACATACCTATCCCCTGAATGTTACTCTGGTCCATAGGATTCTGAGGGAGCTGGTCCACAGTGTTCCAGTTTGTAAAGCCTATTGATATGAGAACTATTGCAAGGAAAAGAATAGCTATTATCATACCTGCTATACGTGGTCTGAAGAAGTTATACACTGAAGTCAGGATCTGCATAACAGTAAAATGTTTATTCAGCATCCTTATCACTTCCAAACTCCTTCTTCGTGAGCATGACAGCGAACAATATCAGTACACCGATAGCTCCTACGTACACCAGTACCTGGATAACCCCAAGGAACTGGGCATTCAACATTATGTACAAACCTGCTACTACGAACATGACCACAATCAGGGACAATGCAGACCTGACTATATCCTTCGCTGTGACTACTAACAGGGCGAAAGATATGGATAGCAGGGCCATTATAGAAAATACCATTACTTCCAGAACATCTGCAATTATTGAGGTGTCCATCTGCTTACCTCCTCACCAGCTTCTTTTTCAGCGTTTATGTCAACCTCTCTTGCCAGCATGTCCGGCGTGAAGAGAAGATCATTGTGCTCCCATCTAATGACACCTGTCAGGTATACCTTAGTGCTTGAAAGAGCTCCTTTGGGACACTGGTCTATACACAGCCCACAGAACAGACAATGTCCGACATCGATAGATGGGAACCATCTCTTCTTGCTGCTGTCAGGACCGATCCTGGCCTTGACGATCTTGATCGCGTTGTTAGGACAGGTGTTAGCACATATCCCACAGCCTATACACTTGCTTTTATCCAGCTTTTGAAGGCCCCTGAATCTATCGGAGAGCCTTGTGGGTTCTTCCGGACACATCCTGGTTACCGGGGGCTTGAAATAAATATGTTTTAGTGCCTTTTTTATATTTTGTAGAACCATGGTGTCACACTCCCAGCAAGGCCAGTAATATTACCCATCCCAGATTCAGCAAAGACAGGGGTAAAAGCCTCTTCCAGCTCAGGTCTACTACCTGGTCGATCCTGAACCTTGGAACAGCCCATCTGATCATTATGATCGCCAACATCACTATGGCTACCTTGCCCAGGAAGAAGGCTGTGGGAAGGATGATCCCAAGCAGCATGTTAGAAGTAAGCATTTCAGGCAGGTTCCATCCACCCAGGAACAGCAGGACCACAAGCATGGACCCAAGTATCAGGTGAATGTATTCTGCAAAGAAACCAAGACCAAAACGCATACCTGTGTATTCTGTGATCCACCCGGCAATGAGCTCTTCCTCGGATTCGTTCTGGTCAAAAGGCAGCCTACCCATATCTGCCATGAGAGCTATAAAGAACACAAAGAACCCGAGGGGCTGCATGATAATGAACCACAGTGGACTTTGAGCCTGTGCAATATCAACAATGTTCAAAGACCCGGCCATTATAGCCACGCTTACAATACATATCCCAAGGGGAACCTCATAACCGATCATGCGTGCGAAGTTCCTGAATGCACCCAGTAGGGAATACTTGTTGTTTGAACTGTAAGCTATCATAAAAATACCAATTACGGAAACAGCTGACACAGCTTCAATGTAAAGAATACTTATATCCATGTCGGTAGCAGCTATCGGATAAGTATTACCGTTTATGATCACAGCACCGAAAGGAATAGCCACAAGCATCAGGAAAACAGATCCCATAAGAACGATCGGGGCAAAGACAAAGAGGAACTTATCAGCATTAGCAGGTATAATATCCTCCTTTGTGAACAGTTTTATTGCATCTGCCACCAACTGGAATATTCCATGGGGGCCTACTCTGTTAGGACCATGACGCTGCTGAATGTCGGCTGATAGCTTACGCTCGAACCAGACAGCTATCATCGCACCCATAAATATAGCGCCCATAAGGCAAAGTCCCAGAATACCGCGTATCCAGGGGTTGAAAAGAATTTCTGGTATTTCCATCATGATCACCTGTCAACCTCACTTGTACATGTGTCCATGCTTCCGGCAATTGCCACAATATCAGCAACT
>JAHFZE010000096.1 GCA_020854785.1 Methanomethylovorans sp. | reverse complement strand
GGAGGCATTCCATATCTGAAAGCCTTCAGATAGAAATCGAAGCCCTCGGGATCCAATCCTTGGGACTCGATCCTTTTCTTAAGCATATCATGAACGTGTATACGCTGGGCACCGGATGACAGCTCCATGGTCCTGTGCATCATATCGAAGGACTTGCTGAACTGTGGCCTGTCTTCGTATGGCATTGCATAGAAAGGTTTAATCTCCGTGGGCCAGTCGATAATGAAATAATGGGATACGCCCATTTCTTTGAACACATGAGCACCAATGGTGTTTTCGGAAAGCGTACTCAGATCGTCTCCCCATTTCAGTGACTCTTCACCATGTGCGTTCACAATCTCAAGTGCCTCATCATAGGTGATCTTAGGGAAAGGCAAGGGGGGGATCTGCAGGTCTATGCCAAGTACCTCAAGTGACCTTCCTGCATTCTCCTTTACCTGGGCGTAAACATAGGCTACCATGTTCTCGAGTATTTCCATAACATCGAAATGGTCGCAGAAGCTTGCCTCTATGTCGATAGAAGTAGCCTCATTAAGGTGTTTTCTCGTATCATGCTCCTCGGCCCTGAATATAGGGCCTATCTCAAAGACCCTGTCAAGTCCTCCTGACATAAGGATCTGTTTGAAAAGCTGTGGGCTCTGGTTAAGGAAAGCCTCTCTGTCAAAATATGTTATAGGGAAAAGAGAAGTTCCACCCTCCGTGGCAGTAGCGACGACCTTCGGGCTTGTCACATCGATAAATCCATTGTCGCTAAGGTAGTTCCTTATTGCTCGCAATGTTTCATGGCGTATCTTGAATATGGCCGTTGTCCTGTCCCTTCTTAAGTCCATGAACCGTGAATCCAGACGAGTGTCCAGTTCTGCTTCCACTTTGCCTGTAGTATCCATGGGCAGAGGTGACTCAGCTTCGTTGAGCAAGCTGATCGCCTTAGGTATAAGCTCATATCCTCCGGGGGCTTTTGCTTCGGCTTTGACCGTAGCAGTGACCGTTATCACGGATTCTCTAACCAGTTTTCTTGCTGTTTCAAGAAGTTCAGGGGACGTTCTCTTTTTGACAAGAGTGACCTGTGCACGACCTTCTCTATCACGCAGCACGACAAAACAAATGCCTCCAAGGTCTCTTACCTCATACACCCATCCAGCCAGGGTAACTTCCGCACCATTCATAGCTGCAGGGTCTATCTGGGAAGTATAATGTGTCCTTAAGTTCAATGACATATATTCACCTGTATATGATTAATGGTAGTTTTTCTCACTAACGATCCTTGCGGTATAAAAGTAATTACTTTTATATAACGATGTTTTATTCCAGACTTCTCTCATTGATCTCAAATGCAATGTTCTGAACCATTAGTTTTTTCACAGTATCGTGGTCATCAGACCGTTTCAGGACCCACATGAGCTTTACGAGGGCCACTTCAGGCAGCATATCCTCTCCTTCAATGGCCCCGGCTTTCAGCATATCTCTGCCGGTGTCATAAACACGGTCACATACCCGCCCGTGCAGGCATTGTGAGGTTATTACCACGGGTACTTCCATGGCAGTGGCACGTGCTATCATAGGTACCCATTCGGATGATACATGTCCCAATCCAGTACCTTCTATTACAATGCCTTTGTATCCGGCATCAAGATAATATGAAACTATATCAGGATTTGCTCCCGGTGTGAACTTGATGAGTGCGCATTTAGGTTCGAAACCTCCGCAAATTTCAAGTTGATTTGAGTTTCTTTTATTATATTCCTGATGAGTATGGATCTCCCCGGTGAGATAGTCAACAAAACCTATAGGTTCCGAGTTAATGGACCTGAAGGCATCTCTTCTCGAGGTATGCATCTTTCTGACCTTGGTGGCCCTCTGGATGTCGCATATATCATCCGATTCACTACCATGCATCACAACACACACTTCGGCAATGTCGCTTACTGCGACTTTGGCCGCACATATCGCATTCATGGCATTGTCACTGCTCGGCCGATCAGCACTGCGCTGTGAACCCACGAATACAACAGGCACCGGAGTGCGGACCATGAAGGCCAGTGCAGCAGCAGTATACATCATTGTGTCCGTACCATGTGCGATGATCACTCCGTCTGCACCATCTCTTATTTCTTCAGCCACCGCCCTAGCAAGCTCTTCCCAGTATTCTGTTCTCATGTTCTCGGAAAGGATGTTGTATATCGCTCTTCCGGAGAAATCAGCAATTTCCGTAAGTTCAGGGATCGCCTTTAAAATATCGTCAGCAGAGAACCTTGCTGTAACAGCGCCTGTCCTGTAATCTATCTTGCTTGCAATCGTGCCGCCTGTGGACAGGATGGAAACCTTAGGCAGTTTGCCCTTAGTTGTCTTGTTTATTTGAGAGGCACCATTGGCACTAACATCCTGGGCATTTGGAGCTTTCTGAAGTACGGTTATCTTTGTGTTCTCAGGAGCAATCCCTGCATTATAACCATTTGACATCTTAAGAACAATGTGCTGTGTCATGCTCGGCATCACTATGCCCTCATAGTCTGTACCGTCCTTCTCTATCCTTATCCTGTCACCCTGTTGGAATTCCATGAAGATCACTTCTGCTGATTACATTGATCATGCTTTAGTAATATATTGTTTCACAAGTTCTATGAGCTTATTCAAGGAAGCTTCTGAGCCATTTCTCAATGCACTTATCTCTTCCTCTGCACGCTTCATAGTTCCTTTTCTCCTGACGATGGCCTTTTCCATTTCTTCGAAAGCAGGACCACCTATGACCTTCCTTTTCTTTATATTCGAGATATGGTCCAAAGCCTCACATACCATCTCTTCTGTAAGTCCCTTGCTGCTGAGCTTGATCCCAAGGACCCTATATGACACAGTATCTATCTGTTGCAAATGGATCTCACCTTCTTCCCTTGCAAGTATACCTACGATCTGGTGGGCTGTTCTGAAGGGTATTCCTGTTACCCTAACCAGTGTGTCTGCAAGCTCAGTGGCTGTAGTAAATCCCATTACGGACTTTGAAGCCATGACTTCCTTATTGACTCCCATGGTCCTTACCATGCCCTCCATCATACGTACCGAGCTTCTCGCAGTTTCCATTGCCTTCCACATATTTGGCGTGGCTTCCTGCAGATCACGGTTATAGCTTAAGGGAAGGGCTTTGCACGTGGTAATGAGGGCTATCAGTGATCCCACTACAGCACCACTTTTTCCTCTGAGCAGTTCTGCAGTGTCTGGATTCTTTTTCTGTGGCATGATCGAAGAGGTGGATGCATAGCGGTCATCCAGTTCTATAAAAGCGAATTCCGAGGTGGACCAGATCACAAGTTCTTCTGCCATTTTGCTCAGGTTGATCATTAGATTTGTGAGTACAGCAGTGCATTCTATAAGGAAATCCCTGCTGCTGACAGCATCCATGGAATTCTCCATAAGACCATCAAAGCCCAGCAATTGACGGGTGCGTTCCCTGTCTATATCAAAACCTGTGGAAGCAAATGCTGCAGCTCCCAGAGGACAGAGGTTAACCCGTGAATAGGCACACATGAGACGTTCGGCATCCCTGCCCAAGGCATCCATATGTGCCATAAGATGGTGGGCCAGAGTAGTGGGCTGTGCGTGCTGCAGGTGTGTAAAACCAGGCATAAGGGTTTCTATATTATAGGATGCAACTGAGCACAGCGTACGGCGCAACACATGTAGTTCTTCCATGAGGGAAATCATTTCATCACGCAGGGTCAGACGGATGCATGTTGCAACTTCATCGTTGCGGGACCTGCCAGAATGCATCCTGCCTCCCACATCCTCGCCAACCATATCAATAAGCCTTGATTCAAGAGCAATGTGAATGTCTTCGTAGGTATGGTCCAGTTTTTCTATACCTTCTTCTCTTATGCGGAGTAAGCCATTAAGAATGCTGGAACAGTCCTGGTCCTTTATTATCCCCTGTTCCTTTAACATGATGGTATGGGCAAGGTCCACCATTATGTCCGCATCGAATATCCATTTGTCAGCCTTCATCGAAGATGTGAACTCCATTATGTCCTCATCGGGCGTGCTGGCCAAGCGCCCTCTGCGCAGAATATTACTCATCTGGTACCTCTTTTATTTCATTGGGAATCAGGTTGTAGCGTGGTTACGGTCTGTACACTTAAAAAAGAATCGGTATTGATCTATGTAGCATCCTGCAGTATAGGAAGCAGAATATGTACAGTAGTACCCTTGCTTTCCTCGCTTTCTATCCATATCTTACCTTTATGGGCTTCCACTATGTTCCTGCAAATGAACAATCCAAGTCCTGTACCCCCATATTTCCGTCTTATGGACGGGTCGATCTGATAGAATTTCTGGAATAAATGGGGTAGTAGTTCTGCAGGTATGCCTACTCCAGTGTCTTCGATGCTGATATGCACCATTTTTCCTTCCTTTCTGGCAGAAATACTGATCTTACCCTTTGAAGGTGTGAACTTAACAGCATTGTCCAGTACATTTGTCAGCATATCCGCGATCTTTTTGGCATCTGCTTCTATCTGCGGAACGTCTTCCTGGACATGGCGAAGGACATCTATTTTCTTCTCATTGATAGGTATTGCCATATCGGTCACCGCGTTATCAATGACCTCTAGGATATCTGTCTTGCTAAAATCATAATCTATAGCTTCAACCTCAGCCATGCTTACATACAACAGAGAATCCACGAGTCTGCGAAGCCTTTCAGTATTACGGATGACAGTACTGATGGCTTTTAGCTGTTGATAGTTCATTTCTCCCAGAGTGCCTTCCATAAGGAGGTCACTATATCCTTTGATGGAAGTAAGAGGTGTTCTTAGCTCATGGCTCACGTTTGAGAGCAGCTCGTTCTTCATCCTGTCTACAGACTGCAATTCCTTGTTCATCCTGATAAGCTCGTCGGCATATTCTCTTAACTTCTCTTCGGCTAATTTGCGCTCTCCGATATCCTCAACAATACCCACTCCTCCCAGCAACATGCCATCATCTGATATGTTTGGACTGTAATCTACTTTTATAAATGCTGTTTTATCATTTCCCTGAGCTCTGTATTTTCCCTCGAAGTGTCCCTGTCGTTGTGAGAGCACTTCTTTGAAGGCCGCTTTCATCTTTTCGTCCTTCAAGGATGTGTTCATGTTGAAACCTAATATCTTTTCTTTAGGTATGCCAAGTATCTCTGTTATCTTATCGTTGCAATGGGTGACAGTGCCATCCTTATCAAAGTTAAAAATGCCAAGCGGGGAATTCTCAAATATAAGCCTGTACTTTTTTTCAGATTCTTTGAGAGCATTGTCCATTTCTTTGATGTGTGTGATGTCTATAATAATTCCCTGATAATAGCTCGGTCCTCCCTTCTCATCTCTTGCAAGCATTGACCTTTCTGTAACCCACTTTATTTCTGCGGAGCGAGTCAAGATCCGATATTCCCGTGTGAAGTATAGATGCTCCTGTTTTTCGAAATCTGATACTTCGGCAGTAAGGCCACCAAGGTCTTCAGGATATACTATATCACTATAGAGCAGTCTACCTGATGTGAAATCCTCTGCATGGTATCCAAATCTGGATATATTTTCGGACACAAAAACCACAGGCCATCCTGGGAGGGGTTTCCAGAGAAAAGCAACAACAGGACTAGTTCTGTATATTACATCCAATTTCCTTTCTGAAGATCCATCTCCTCCGGCCGATGCACCTATCTTCTTTGTACTGAAGTGTTCCACAGTGCCAACCATGCCAGAATAGGTTCCATCTTCATCCAGTAGCGGCAACAACTGGCCGCTTTGTTCCATAAGTTCCCCCTTGGCAGTAATAACAGGCAGTAAGGAATAGTTCACTGGAGTCAGCTCCTCCCTGGCTTTATGGAACAGCTCCCTGAAATGCACTTCATCTATGATAGTCTGGTCAGGAAGGAATAACATCAGATCTTTACCCATCAGATCATCTGATCTCAGACCGGATATATCCTCCATGCCTTTATTGAAAAAAATTAACCGGTTCTCCCGGTCAACGGCCCAGACCCCCTTCCAGGCACTTGCAAGAATTCCTGTGCAAATATTATCCACATGATTTTGTGGATTTTAATGGATTAAATATCTTTTCGGTAGCTCATAGATATATAGGAAAAAGAGAACAAGGGATCAAAGATGGAAATGGCGCTGTATATCAATTAAAGGTGGACCGCAGAAACGCATGCATTACGGGTCTAAGTATGGGGAAGCAGTATATGAACTGTAGTGCCTTGTCCTGGCATGCTATCTATCCAGATCTTGCCTTTATGCTCTTCGATTATTATCTTGCACATGAAAAGTCCTAATCCGTTACCACCGTAATTACGTGTTGATGAACCATCTAATTGGAAAAACATCTGAAAAACTTTTTCTAAGTTCGCCTCGGCTATGCCGATACCTGTATCATTGATGATCAAATGTACAAATCCGTCATCTTCTATGACCGATACTGTGATCTTTCCACCAGTATTTGTGAACTTGATCGCATTGTCAAGTATGTGAACAAAGACCCGGGGTAAATAGTCTATATCGCCAATTATTTCAGGCAGTTGCGGGGCTATATCCTTTTCCAGTGTAAGACCTTTATGCTTCAGTTTCTCACTTACTATATTCAATGAAACATGTAACATATTGGCTATTGACAATTGTTCAAAATTGTACTTAATAATACCATGTGTCGCAGAACTAACGAACAGCAGGGAATCCAGGACCATCTGTAGTTGTTTTGTTTTTTCGATCACCCTATTCATTGCTCTTTTCTGTTCAGCATTCAATGGTCCAAGATCTTCGTCATGTACAAGTTCACTGAAACCTTTGATGCTTGTAAGAGGCGTATTGATCTCATGCTGGATATTTGAAAGGAATTCATTTTTAAGCTTTTCCAGAGACTTCAGGCTCTCATATGCATTTGCAAGTTCCTGATTAGCCTTCATGAGTTTTTCTTCAGAGCGCTTTATTTCGGTTATGTCCCTAAGATGCTCAACGATCATTATAGCTTCTCCGTCTTCATCGAAGATGGGATATGCCTTCATCTCTTTGATGCTCCCGTCTGCAGGATCCGTCCAGAACGCCTCTTTAGGAATCCCTGTAGCAAAAGCTTCCAGTACATGGTAACTTTCACACGAGTCTGCATCATGTGTAAGGACCTCATTTCGATAGGGATGTTTTTGCCGTTCTTCTTCGGATATGTTCTCAAGGCCTTTCCAGTTGCTGGTCACGATTCGCAGGTCTCTGTCGAGAACCAGTATCAGATCATTTATAGCGTTGAAGGTATTGACCAGGAGCTTCTTCTGTTGTTGCTGGACTTGTTCTGCTTCCTCTATCTTCGTCATGTCCTCCAGGATCCCAAGACCGCCCTTCAATTCACCTTCTGTTGTCAGCTCCGGTAAGTATATGGAACGAAGTTTCACAGGTCCATTTCTCAGCTCTATTTCATATTCGGTAGTAATAGGTTCTGTAAGCAGCTTATGTGAGGATAAGGCCTTCCACATCATTTCATT
>JAHFZE010000239.1 GCA_020854785.1 Methanomethylovorans sp. | reverse complement strand
ATGGAAAGAGAAAAGACTATTGAAACAGAATACTTGAAAAAATTGTCTGAAAGAAAATTCGAGATATTACTATAACTTGCAATGAAGGATGTATCATAAAATGGCCTTAATATATTATTATCACGATTCAATGTGACCAATACTATTGAAAAAAAGAGAGGGACCCCCATATACCATCTTGGCGACTTATTCTTTATATTGCTCAGAAATAAGAAAAGCCCAATAGAAGGAATTAGAAATGAGAATAGATACATATTGAAAACGTATATGTTGTCAACTGTCCGGGAATCAAAATAAGATGGAGGAATGGGTATAAGTGCCAGTACCCACATCGCTAAAAAAGCGGACGATATCAGGATCAAGTATATGCCGGGCTTTTTGATCGGTATTTTGTCCACTATTAGCTAATACCTCCATGTAATAAATATTCCGAAAAGTGATCTTTTAAAATACTAATATTTATTAAAGGTGATATACTTTGCTAATTACGAACTAATTTTACATTTGAAGCTTCCTGACGTTTTCGGGCAAACATTTATTTTATAAAATACCCTTTGTACCACCGATGCCCAGAGTAGTAGTCGGTGGAACTTTCGAGTGTCTTCATGACGGACACAGGGAACTTTTAAGAAAAGCGTTCGAGCTTGCCGGCAATGGAGAAGTAGATATAGGACTTACATCCAACGAAATGGCAAACAAGCGCCCACGCAAGATGCCTGACTACTTTGTCAGAAAGGAAAAGGTCATACAGTACATACAGCAAATTGCAGAGGGTCAGAAATACACGATCATAGAGCTAAATGACCCTTATGGAAAGACCCTTAAAGAGGATTACGACTACATTGTTGTTTCTCCCGAAACATATCCTGTTGCCCTGAAGATCAATAAGCTCAGGGCTGAGAAGGACCTGAAGGACATCAGGATCGTGAAAATCGATTATGTCCTCGCCGATGACCAGATACGCATCTCCTCCACAAGGATAGTGCTTGGAGAGATAGACATCCACGGGCATCTGAAATCTTGAGCTGGTACATAATTTTATAAACTACTTTTTACAACTAAAACCCATGAGCAGAGTATTCAGCGATATGGACAAACAGATCTTCAACAAGCTTGCACCTGAACTTAGCGGGAACACGACATCATCCGCAGGACACAACTACCCTTTCATTTTAAGACCCATATCCCACAAAATTGCACAATCTGCAGAGGATTTCAGGGAGAGGATGGAACGCCTGGATTCGGAAGAACTGGACTATCTGGTAAAACTTGCACTGGAGAACAAGGAAGACATACGTTCCCTTGAACCGGAAGATATTGATACTATCATGGAGCTCGTCGAGCATAAGATCTCTCTGGAGCGCATGAAAGAGCTCAAGCAGCATCTGGGAATAGTCTGATGGTACACAAAGATTTGCTCTTTGGTACGGCTGGAGTGCCTCATTCCTCGGCTAAAGGCACCACTGTGGAAGGCATCCGCAGAGTAAAGGAGCTTGGGCTTGGCTGCATGGAGATAGAGTTCGTGCGGGGAGTGAAGATGGGTGCTAACTCTGCAACGGATGTGCACAGAACAGCCACATCTCAGAATGTAGCTCTTAGCGTGCATGCACCTTACTATATCAACCTGAACTCCTCCGAGCCTGAAAAGGTAGAGGCCAGTATCAAGAGGATATACGACTCCGCACTCATAGGCTCCATCTGCGGGGCTCGTTCTATAGTATTTCATCCCGCCTACTACCAGAAAGATAAGCCTGAAGAGGTATTCTCCCGGGTGTGCCAAAAATTGCAGGAACTCACAGCCAGAATGGCTGCAGAGGATATTGATACGATACTAAGGCCCGAGACCACAGGCAAACCCACACAGTTCGGCAGCCTTGATGAAACCCTCAGCATGTGCAGCCAGCTGGACAAAGTGCTGCCATGCATCGATTTTGCCCATCTGCACGCAAGAAGTAACGGCGAAGAGAATTCTTACGAGGAGTTCACTGCCGTACTTGAGAAAGTAGAGAACGTGCTGGGAAGGGAAGCGCTGAAAAACATGCATGTGCATATTTCAGGCATTGAATATGGACCCAAGGGAGAAAAGAACCATCTGAGACTGGATGGATCGGATCTGAAGTACATTGAACTCATGCGGGCTTTCAAGGACTTCCGGGCAACTGGCCTTGTGATATCCGAAAGCCCGGATAACGAAGGGGATGCTTTGCTTCTCAAAAGGACTTATCTGGGTCTGTGATCCGTTATGCAGAATGCTCTTCTGAAGATCCGGCGCAAGGCATCTGCCCTGTACACGCTGTTGCAAGGGTGGAGATATCTCCGTTCTCATTTATGATATCAACATGAATGTTGATACCACTTTCTTCAATATAATGGCTGATACGTTCAAAAGCATGGTAGATCATTCCGCCATGCGTGATTATAAGACATCTCTGTCCGCACAGGGCATTGAGTATAGAGCGGTCTATAACCCCGGAGGTAATGTCCAGGCGTATGTTGTCCCTCTCAGCTATGAGTTTGCTCCTTTTGCCCATGGCTCCCACAGTATCCACATCTCCGTTGGCTATGAACAACTGCAGGAAATCAGTATCATGATGGTCAGTATCATAGATCATTATGGAGCCTGCACGCACATAGTGCCTGCTCAGTTCCACTATTGCCATGCAATCCTCATGGATATGCAGCACTTTTCCGTTCACAGCCTCCATAGGATAGTTCAGGGCGAACTCACCGTGAAGCAGACCCAGATTTATGCTATCTCCTACTTTGACATCAGGAGACACTTTGACCCACATGAGTTCAGGCTCTTTCAGTGTCCTTACCAGTCCGGGTATATCTTTGGGACAACCATTGGCCTTGACGAGACTACGCCTGCGCAGCTCCTCATGCACTTCAAGTATCTGGGGCTTTCTCAGATTTGCCCTCTGAAGCAGCTCATCGTTTCTGAAAATATCCTCAGGTGTCCCTTCGCCGATCATCTGATGATCCGTCATGATGAACACATGATCCGCCCACCTGTAAGCCAGATCCACATCATGGGTAGAGATGATTATTGTTTTGCCGAAGTAGTTAAGCTCGTTCAGAAGGTCCATTACCTCGTCCGCGCCCACTGGATCAAGATTGGACAGCGGCTCATCGAGAATGATAACCTCAGGTTCCATGGCAACTATACCTGCAATAGCAACTCTCTTCTTCTGGCCGCCGCTTAAGTGGTGAGGAGGCTTTTTCTTGAGTGGGTTAAGTCCCACATAATCAAGGGTACTCTGCACCACAGAGTTTACTTTCTCCCTGGAATACCCCAGGTTCGTGGGACCAAAGGCCACATCCTGGTAAATGCTGGGTGCAAAAAGCTGATCATCAGAGTTCTGGAATACAATACCCACGTTCTTGCGCAGTTCCCGCAGGGATTTTGCATCGTACTTCACGGGTTCACCATGGAAGAGCACCTCCCCTTTCTTCGGGGCCAAAGTGCCATTTAGGGTCAGGAACAGTGTTGATTTTCCGGAACCATTGCGTCCCACAAAAGCTATTTTTTTACCCATATCTATCCTGACGCTTACATTATCCAGAGCAATAGTACCGTCCGGATAACTGTATACAAGATCTCTGGTTTCCAGGATTGTCATGATCTACCTCAGATAAGAAGGATGTTCCTCGTGGAATAGAAAACCACAAGGACCAAGATAAAATATGCGGACGTGAGTGCAACTTCTGACCTCTTTACAGGACGGTTCTCCTCCAGCAGTATGAGCCTGCCATCATAGCACCTTGAGTTCATGGAAACATAAAGCTTTTCTCCCTGCTCCCATGCCCTTATGAAAAGCGATGTAGCCAGCATTCCTATGGACCTGAAGGAAGTCCTGAAATCCTTGTATCCCAGCCTGACAGTCTGTGCGTACTTGATACCTATGGCCACCTCCATGAAGACAAAGATATAGCGATACATCATCATAGCTATCTCTATGAAGGAATCCGGAAAACGGGTTGCCTTCAGTACAGAGAAGAGCTCGATCATAGGTGTTGAGAGCGAGAGGAAAAAAAGGCAGGACATACCGCTGATAGTACGTGCAAGCACCACAAGGGCCATGTTCAGACCCCCGGTACTGACCCCAAGCCTGTGACCCCACAGATCGAAACCAAAAACCTCACCGCCGGTCCCCGAAAAGAAAGCAATGATCACCACACTGACCAACACGAATCCTGCGGGTGCAGCCAGGATCTTTAAGTAGAAACGTGCAGGTACCTTACTGAAATGGATGGTTGCAATACCCATACAGAGAGCTATTACAAAAGGAGTGACCGGAGAATTGGAAGAAACACCCACAACTATGCCGAAAGCCGTTATGACGATCTTGAGCCAGTTGTTCTTTTCACGCAGGGGGCTGTTAAGGGCATAATCGTCCAGTATATAGGTCATATTGTTTCCTGCATTACCTCTATTAAAATCAACCAAATTTGTTTTTGTAAAAAAGCTTCTTTCCAAGCTGGATTGAGAGTCATATTAGATAAGGTTTCTGTTTTATAATGACTCACTTCAAATATATAAAAAAGAATTGAAAGAATTTTTTTATGGATCAAAAAGGGCTTCATATGAAGCCCATTACTGGCCTGATCGGTTCTTTCCCCTGTAATAACCAAAGAAGTAACCAATAACAATGGCACCTATGGCTGCCTGCAGAGCGAAGAGCATACTTTCGGTTTCCCCGCCAGGTGGCTCAAACTTTGGAAAACCTGGGTCCCAGGCTTCATAATCGGGGTTGATACCTGAGATCACATCCTCTGCTTCACCATCCGCACCTCCGAACTCCGACCCTGGATTTGCTGCAAGTCCATAGAAGAATTGAGCCACAAAGAGGATCGCTATAAATCCTACGATGTACTCCAGCTTCATGCCATCGCCCCTTTGAGCTTATTAACCGCATCTGATGTGAGAACCTGCAGGTTCACAAGAACATCGCTCTTTACCTGCACCACATACTTCAT
>JAHFZE010000011.1 GCA_020854785.1 Methanomethylovorans sp. | reverse complement strand
TTGTAGGTGCAGATTCTCATTCATGTACCTACGGAGCTTTCGGGGCCTTTGGCACCGGGGTAGGTGCAACTGATATGGCCGAGATATTTGCCACCGGCGAACTTTGGTTCAGAGTTCCCCAGACAATAAAGGTTACATGCAGGGGTTCTTTGGGAAGGTCCATCACATCCAAAGACCTTACTCTGCACATTGTAGGTAAAGTAGGTGCTGATGGGGCCACATATAAAGCAATGGAGTTCTATGGGCAGGCCATCTCTGAACTTTCGATATCTGGCAGAATGACACTTTGTAATATGGTAATAGAGATGGGTGCCAAGGCAGGCATAGTTCCTGCGGATAAGATCACTTTTGATTATCTGCAAGGCAGGGCAGTTGAGGGATATGAACCTGTATATGCAGATGAGGATGCAATTTATGTTAAGGAGTTCGAAATAAATGCCTCGGATCTGGAGCCCCAGGTTGCTCTTCCTCATCAAGTAGATAATGTCGTGGGTATCTCGGAAGTTCCGCAGACGAAGGTCGATCAGGTGTTCATAGGCACGTGCACAAACGGCAGGCTTGAGGATCTGGAACTCGCTGCCAGGATACTGAAGGATGAACAGGTAGCTGTAAGAACAATTATCATACCGGCTTCAAGAGAAGTGATGAAAGAAGCATCAATGAATGGCACACTTACCACACTGCTTGATGCAGGGGCTACTATCGGAACGCCGGGCTGCGGTCCATGTCTGGGTGGGCATATGGGGGTCATAGCTAAAGATGAAGTGTGCTTATCCACTTCTAACCGCAATTTCAGAGGACGCATGGGAGCCGGAGGTTTTGTCTATCTGGTATCTCCTGCTACCGCTGCTGCATCAGCGATCAATGGTTATATCACAGATCCCAGAAAGGTCTAAAAGGAAGTGATTTATTGGCAGACAACATCGATAAACATCGGGTACTTCATCTGATGGAACACTGGATAGAGCACAACGAAAGCCACTTGAAAAGTTTCAATGAGTGGAGCAAGAAGATCAAAGACGCAGGATATGAGGAAGTGGCGGCAAAGATCCTTGAAGCCGCGGGTAAAATGGAAGAATGTAATGAAAAGCTACAGCAGGCAAAAGATAGCATCTGAAAAGAAGTTGTAAGATATTTGATGTTACAGTTGGCCCTGTAACATTTTCGTGCTTTTTCTTCCACTTATCTGCCAAGCTCTGCATGGGCTCTAGCAAGATGACCTGCCGCCTGAGCCGCGATGAGTGAGATCTCTCCGGCAAGAACTCCTGCAGCAACAATTTCTGCAAATTTCTTTGAATTAGAGCCCGCAGGTTCTCCCGGTCCCTGCACACCCAGAAGCTTCAGGCAGTCTTTCTGAGTTCCCAGGCCGGTGCCTCCTCCCACAGTACCTACAGGCAGAGCTGGCATTGTCACTGCACAATAAAGATCTCCATTCCTTGTTACTTCCATTGTTGTAATTGCTGTGCTCCCTTCTACTACGTGGGCTGCGTCCTGTCCACAGGCCAGGAACAATGCTGCTACTATATTGGCGCAATGGGCATTGAATCCGAGAGCTCCGGCACGCGCAGAACCCAGGAGGTTCTTACGGTAATTGACATCTGCCATGGTCTCAGGCTTGCATTTTAATTTTTCTGACACTATTTTTGCCGGTATGATCGTATCAGCTATGACAGTCTTTCCCCGGCCAAGTATTGTATTAATGGCTGCTGGCTTCTTATCGATGCACATGTTGCCTGAAAGTGATACAGGTATAACACCAAACTCGTCCTGAATGAGGTGCGTTACAGCTTCTGTTGCAATAGTGACCATATTCATTCCCATGGCATCTTTGGTATCAAATATGAATCTCAGGTATACTGTATTTCCTGTAACGTAAGGCTCTACAGCCAATAACTTCCCGAAACGTGTAGTTCCCTCTGCCTTTTCCTTCATCCGGGTAAATGTCTCTGATCTGCGGACCCAATCAGTGAATTCCTTTGCTTGAACAACATCATCAAGTTTGAACACAGGTGCTCTGGTCATCACATCCTGGAAGATGCGCACATTAGCCCCTCCTGAACTGAAGATAGCTGAACATCCTCTATTGGCGCTCGCTACCAGAGCTCCTTCAGTAGTTGCAAGCGGCAGATAGAAATCTCCCTGGGCGAACTCGCCATTTATTTTCAGGGGCCCTGCTATTCCAAGGGGTATCTGCACAGCGCCTATCATATTCTCTATGTTACGCTTGGTCGCTATCTCAGCATCAACTGTGTAATGCTGTATATTTTCGAACCTTGTACTAGTGATCTCTTCAAGCGCATTCCTGCGGATAGATATAGCTGAATCTGCATTCTCAGCTACTTTATCTATGTTCCTGAATGCTATCTCACCTGAAACTACTTTTTGTAGGATCCCTTTTTCATCTTTTTCGGTTTTGTCTTTGCCCGCCATGAAGGTCACCTTTAATTATTTTTGCTATCATGAGTGTAGTTGTTCTACAATGTGATTATCAATTGTCCCTGTTCACAGAATTCCAGAAAAAGGTCAGCTATTTCATTGGAACTGATCATTTCGATCTCTGGTATCAATTCGGTTTTTTCGAGTCCTATTACGGATGCACCTAATTCACAACATCTGAACTTTATCCCCATGTCTAAACATTCTTTGATCTTATGATCATATTCTGGCAAACCTTGTTTTCCCGATTTGGCCATTATCACTCCCATGGGCCCAAAAAGTACAACTATCACATCCAGTCCCTTTTTTTTGTAGTATTTTGCAAATCTGAGTGTTTCCTGTGGACTTGTACTTTCATAAACCATGCTTTTGAGCAACAGTAGTACTTTTGTGACCTCTGGCATTTCTCTGGGTTCACCTCATACTGTTCATTTCTTTTGAACAATATTAAGTCTTGCCTTTGGTGAAAGATTGACAAAAAGTTTCTTACAGGGATGACGTAAATGCATTGCTTAAAGTCCAGGTTATAATATGTAAAACAGCATTTTATATATTATAATGGTACTAATATATACGATGCAGTTATTGTAGTCACTGACGATAGAATTAAAAAGTTATATATTAAATATAAATGTGCCTAGATTTTCATAGGTGGTATAAATGGCTGACGCAGATATGAGAGAAAGGGTAAATACAGGTATCCCAGGCCTGGATGAGATGCTACGTGGAGGATATTTCAAAGGTACGGCAAATGTGGTATCCGGTGATTCAGGTACGGGCAAGACCATATTTGGAACCCAGTTCATCCTCGAAGGAGCAAAGAAAGGCGAAAAAGTGATGTGTATAATCACTTCTGAAGAATCGAAATCTATTGTCAAGGAAATGTATACTTCATTTGGCTGGGACTTGGAAGAATACGTTAATAAAGGTTTACTTGTCTTTGTTGACATCACTGATCCAAGCCTTAGGCTGCAAAAAAGTGTGGAAATTGCACCATCTGAACTCATCAAGAGCTTTAAAAAACTAGTAGAAAGCAAGATCGAAGAACTGAAACCTTCCAGGATATTCATCGATTCGATCGAAGCACTATTCCTTGCCATTGAATCCAATTACAAGCTAAGAACGCTCATTGATGATGTATTTGGTGTGTTCCGGAAGCATGAGGTCACTTCTGTCATTACGGTGGGAGCTATGTATGGACTTGATGAAATGGTGGAATACGGAGCAGACTCCGTGGTCAAGTTAGGTAGGATCATTGCTGGCAACAACTTGCAGCGTTCGATATACGTCATGAAGATGAGAGGTTCGGGCACTATTAATGAGGTCCGTGTTCTCAACATCAGTGACAATGGTATGCAAGTTCTGGCCCAGTCCCCATATCTGGAGTAATTAAGTTTTTCTTCCAGTTCCTTTTTAGAACATTATCAGTGTTATATTTTATCAATGTTCACAACACATACCAGTCATTATCATTGATTACTTTTTCTTTTTCTTTTATCTCGATGACCGCTTTTCCCAGAGGTTTGCTGATAGCTTCTGCCAGATCCTGTAAGTAATCCTTCTGGTTGAGACTCCCATAAATAAAGCCTTTATCCAGCTGAATATTTTTTTCAATGGTTTCTATCATTGGGACTATCGTGACAGGAACAGCTGTCATTTGAACGGCTTTTTCCATAGCTGTTCTGAAATCACCTATACAATAAGCTATTCTGTATCTGTAATTGTTTTTTGTTTTTTCAAGGTAGCGTGAGATCCTTTCACTTTCCATCCGGATAAAATCTCGTTTGATCTTGGGTACATTACATTTTCCCATCATGAACTGATAGTCCATGAAAGGGTACTGAGTATCCAGTTCCCGGGGGGTTATGCCACAGGTACCAAATACTACAATATGTACCATCTCTGGTTCCAGTATACTGAAGATCAACCTGTCGAATATCTTGTGTGATGGACTTTCATGATATGGTTTCTTTTTAGCACAAGGTAGAAATATGCAGAAATCACGGACAGGAGGTTCATATTCGGTGAGTATCCACTCATTTGCACGCTTCATGTCCGGATGGTAAATGATCATTTCTGTGTCAAGAGGTTCTGTAGAACGCTCATTTTCCGGGATTATAGGTTTCAAGGTAAAGTGAGTTCTAAGAAACTATATATATAACTATCGATGTTATGGTTTTGTACGAACTATACAATCACTTATGTCTTTAGATTGTTTTGATAGAGAGGCACAAAATGGCAAGTTCCATTCATGAAATGCTCCGAGCGAACTGTAAATGTGATGATGTGGCAAAATGTGTTCTGGGACTGAAGAATCTTGACTTGCTTGCCTATAAGAAACTTTTTGAACAGGGTCCCATGACTGCAGAAGATTTAGGAAACCTGTTGCAGAGGGAACGAAGTACTGCTTATCGTTCATTGCAAAACTTGATAGCTGTTGGATTAGTTTACAGAGAAACACGTTCCATCCAGATAGGCGGATATTACTATGAATATGTTGCAATTTCACCAGCACAGTTTAAGCAAATGCTCAAGCAGAATATAGCTGATTGGTATAATAAAATGGACAAGCTGCTTGATGATTTTGAAAAAGAGCTTCTAGAACCGGTCTCTGAATGACCGCGCACACTACCTGTTCGATATAATTAAGAACAGAGCATTGCAATTTTAAAAACAGGTTGAAGAATGTGGATCGGAGCATTTATTTGACGGGATGTTCGAGGGGATGTTATGCTCCTTTTGATCACATTCTTCTTGTGCAAACCAATTCGTTTTGTAGCCATGTGGAGGGGCTCAAAGCGCACCACCAATGTCATTCGCGTTTTTCATTGTAGGTAATTAGTATAACTCTATCTTCTTATATATATACATATCTATACTCTGTCACATACTACTCATCATAATGATGAGGTATTTTTTTCGAACTCCTCAAAACGGTCTTGTACAATATCACAATGATCCTATGAAACTTTTCATCCTTCCTAAAGCTTCTACTATCTGATCTTTGGAAGTAGCATAAGAACATCTGAGGAATCCCTCGCCAGCTGGTCCAAATACACTTCCTGGAATTGTAACGACTTTCTGTTCATGGAGCAGTCTTTCTGCAAATTCTTCTGATGTCATACCCGTGCTCTTAACAGATGGGAACGCGTAGAATGCACCTTTTGGTTCATAACATTCAAGTCCGACCCTATTCAACCCGCTTATTATCAAATGTCTGCGGCGGTCATAATCCCTTATCATTCGCTGCATCTCTTCGTTGCCGTTACGAAGGGCTTCTATGGCTCCAACCTGAGCTGTGATAGGAGCGCACAACATGCAGTACTGGTGTATGCGCATCATTGCATCTATTATGGGCGATGGTGCCAGAGCATATGCCAGCCTGAAGCCTGTCATGGCATAGGCTTTAGAAAAACCATTAAGCAGGATGGTTCTATCCTTCATACCTTCAATGGATGAAAAGCAAGTATGGTTCCCATTATATGTGAGGCATTCATAAACTTCATCAGAAATTACCATTATGTCATACTCAGAAACAACTTCGGCAATAGCTTCCAGATCTTTCCTCCCCATTGTTGCTCCAGTGGGATTATTGGGGTAATTTATTATGACGGCTTTAGTTCTGGGAGTTATAGCTCTTTTCAGATCTTCCGCTGTCAGTTTAAAATTGTTTTTCAAATGTGTGACCACAGGTACAGGTGTACCACCTGCGAACATGACCGAAGGGACATAAGCCACGTAGGCAGGCTGGGGTACAATGATCTCGTCACCAGGATTGGTTATAGCCCGTATTGCCACATCAAGGGCTTCGCTGACACCTGACATGACCAGGATCTCAGAGGCAGGGTCATAGTAAGTGCAATGCTTATGAGAATACAGTTTTGAGATCTCTTCCCTAAGCTCCATTAACCCGAAATTAGAAGTATATGATGTTTTACCCGTCTCCAGGGAATGGATACATGCTTCCCTTATGTGCCAGGGTGTTACGAAATCAGGTTCTCCGACACCTAGTGATATAACTCCTTCGATCCCTGATGCAAGATCAAAATACTTGCGTATTCCAGAAGGAGGGACTCTTGTCATCACATCGGCCACAAATCTCTCCGGGTTATTCTTGTGCATGATCATCCCTTCGGCTCAGATCTGAGTTATTTATCTATGGTGTTACGATTAAACGGTTGACTTCTTCCTGCTCTTGCAGAACCACTCCGTCTTCCTTGTATGTCTTAAGCACAAAGTGCGTAGTAGTATGCTGTACCTGTTCGATGGTCGATATCTTCTCGGCGACGAAAAATGCAACTTCTTTCATCGTTTTTCCCATTACTGTCAGCGACAGGTCATACTGCCCGGATAGTAGTCTTACAGAACGCACTTCCGGGAATTTATATAAGCGCTCAGCTATGGCCTGATAACCTAAATTACGTTCCAAAGTTACTTTTAATTCGATGATAGCATATACATGCTCATCGCCTGCAAGGTCCCAGTCAATGATCGTCCTGTATCTGCGGATGATCCCTGTGTCTTCTAATTCCTTGATCCTCTTACTAATATCTTTTACCGGGATCCCTGTCAGGGTT
>JAHFZE010000198.1 GCA_020854785.1 Methanomethylovorans sp. | reverse complement strand
TATCCGGTGCTTAAGGAAGTTGCAGGTGGTCTTGTGTCCCAGACAGAACATACGCTGATAGTTACAGAGGACGGTTGCCAGGTGACCACTCTTTAATGGGGGATAGGTTGAGAACTCCACTTTTAGCGTTTACACTGCTTTTTTTATCCATGGTAGTCCCGGTTAATGCAGCCTTTACATGGGAGAACAATATTATTGTGGGGTATGAAGAAGTTCAATGGATGTATATGGAAACATATACTGAAGCTAATTCTCTTATCTATAAAAATTATATTGACTTTTCGCTGGGTGATGGAGATGGCTTCATCAGTGCATGGGAGGTTCTTAAGGCCGATGTGAAGGCCAGATCTACCTTACGTAATTCTATCATTGAACAGATGGATGTGATCGTGAATGGTTCTTCTGAACACGTCGTGCTTATAGATGTGGATTCTTTGATGTCACCTGAATTACTCGGTCCGGTCGTACAGTTGGAGGTAATTAAGAACATATACACTACAAATTACCGTCTGTATGACCCTTTTTTATTACCAGGTAACAATAATATAAGCTTCATTGGTGAAGGGAGTACTCCTTTGGTGATCAATATGCCTAAAGGAGCATCTATCAATTTCACTGAAGGGATCGAAAATATATCTTTCAGTAATTGTGGAGAAATTATAAAGGTAACAGGTAATTTTGGTCCCACCGGGGAAGCAACAGTTCATTTCCATCTGCACTTCTTTGAAGATATGGTCACTTCGTTCATGGGAGTTACTGAAATGAATGTTTCAGGGGAAATATTGGTATTCAAGGACGATGGAAGAGATCAATATCCCTTTCTTGCAGGCAGGATATTTCCAAGTTTAGGGATATGTAATACGAAAACTGCTTAAAGATAAAAGGATCACTCCTTTTGAGTACTTTAATATTGTGAGGTCAATAGAAGATGATGGTCATCGAACAGATTAAACTAAAAAATGGTATTGCTCTAGGCCTTAAATTTGAAATGCATCATGTGCCCTTGATCGTAGTCAAAGCTGAGAGAGGGTTCGTAATGTGTGGTTATCTGGATATGTCCACAGCTGAGAAGCTGGGAGATGTGGCTGTAAGGGTTTCAGGTGTAAATACTTTTGAAGATGTTCTCAATGCTGAAATAAGGTCGATCACTCCAAAAGCTAAAGAACTTGGTATTACATTAGGAATGCAGGCTAAAGATGCACTTGAGTTGATGTTCTGAAGATACGAACTATTTATTATATTCTTTAGCCAAAAGATTAAAATCTGCATAGTATTAAATACCCTTAATATATTGTCAAATTAAAATAATTTTAATCCAATGAGAGGTTCTCACTTTGAGCTCGGAAACAATTTCCTTAAAGACTTATGCTCCAATTTTTGCTATGGCTGGCATCATATTAGCTGTCCAGTTTCTGTCCCTGTTACTGGCACAACCTATGAATGCTGAAGGTATGCAGGCTTTTGAGAACCCGGACTCTACGGCCAATAGCCTGTACTACATAGTGGTCATCCTGGTATTTACTTTCTTATTGCTCATGGCATTGAAGAGGAATATGCAGTGGATCATTCAGCTTGTGGTATTATTGGCTGTTGCTTCTACCATCTATTATGTGTTCATGGCCCTTATGCTACTGGTAACAGATTCAGGCACTGTCATCAACGTGGTTTCTTTCTCTTTTGCCATAGTTCTTACTGTTCTGCTCTACAAGTTTCCGGAGTGGTATGTAATAAACACCATTGGCTTGATCATAGGCGCCGGTGCAAGTGCCATTTTTGGTATTTCCCTTTCTATAATCCCTGTGATAGTACTACTTTCACTGCTTGCTATCTATGATGCGATCTCCGTCTACAAGACAAAGCACATGATAGATCTTGCTGAAGGTGTCATGGATCTGCGGTTGCCCATCCTTTTTGTAATTCCAAAGAAACTGAACTATTCTTTCATAAAGGATAATTTCAAGAAAGAGGAAGGCGAAGAAAGAGAAGCGTTCTTCATGGGTCTCGGAGATGCTGTAATGCCTACCATTTTGGTAGTTTCTGCTAATATATTCCTTTCAAAGTATTCACCTTTGCAATATATGGGCATTTCATATCCTTCCATAGGTGCCATGATCGGCACATTGATAGGATATGCTGCTCTGATGGTATTCGTGATGAAAGGAAAACCCCAGGCTGGACTTCCTTTCCTTAACACAGGTGTTATACTGGGATACGCAACAGGGGTCTTAATATCAGGAATCCCATTCTATTGATCTTTTTTAGATATTTTCAGAAAAATTTTATTTCTGCTCCGGCAGTTCAGAATTAAAATTGCAGAACATGCAAGAAGGGTCCTTTCCTTCCACAGTAGATGCGAATTCAGTATCTATTGCACGCGTCCCCTCTGCAAGTATGGAGGCATTTGCCACAGTACTGCTGATGAGGATCGTATCGAATATCTCTTCCCTGCTTACTCCAAGTCTTTTAGCCGCTCTTATATGGGTTTTAAGACAGTGACCACATTTGAGGGCAGAAGCCACAGCGATACTGATAAGTTCCACTGTCTTTGGGTCCATGCGTTTGAATTCACGCATGATGCTGTTCGTATATATCATGCGGGAGATAAAAAGTTCAGGCATATCTTTAATGAAGTTCACGATATAGGGGACCTCGCCATATTGTTTCTTAATGTCGACAAGCATCTTCTCAACAATTTCTTCAGGCTCTTCATCAAGAAGCTCTTTGATCTTTTCGATTTCCACGTTGCACCCCGCGTCTCAGATCTCTATACCTGCTTCAGATTTCCTTTTAACCTTCACAAGTATGTAGTTTTTCATTTTAGAGGGAGTAATGATTGCAACATCCCTGAGGTGGATATTATCCTGCAACTCCAGATCTTCAACCTTTTGGTGAAAATCAGCATAAGGAAGTTTAATGCGCAGCCCATCTAACTGAAGTGTGAGAGGCGCAGGCGTGTATACAGTATC
>JAHFZE010000064.1 GCA_020854785.1 Methanomethylovorans sp. | reverse complement strand
GGTGATATTAAGTATTCAGATGCCCTACAGGCTCCGGTAGAGGTAAAGGGATCAGGAATTTTACAGAGGCTTTTCGGATGGATCTGAAAGATAGCAACAGACGTTGTTACAATATCTGCACATCTGCTGGTCTGAGAGGCAGAGGTCAATAGAACAATGCTCAACATGCTAAAAATATAAGTAGCAATGCATGTATCTCCTGCATACTTTTAGTAAGTGATAACATTTCTGCCGATGGTATACATGGTGAAAAGAATAACTGGATCTGAACTATCTGCTGAAAATACGGTGTCATCTTCCGGGGTTTCGGGAATATGCCAAATACCTTATGCTTCAGCACGTAACACAGAAAAACAGATCGTGCTTATGATCGCGGTACTTGCGGGATTCATCACTCCATTTGATGGTTCGGCAGTAAATATTGCACTGCCCACGCTGGGAGCGGAATTTGGTATGAATGCGATCTCTCTCTCATGGGTGGCAACTGCATATCTTCTTTCTTCAGCGGTCTTCCTTGTTCCCTTCGGAAAGATCGCCGATATATATGGAAGGAAAAAGGTTTTCCTATATGGCATAACGATATTCAGCTTGGCATCCCTGGCTATGACCATGGTTCCTTCCGCAGAGATGCTGATAACTATCAGGGTGGTCCAGGGTCTGGGAAGTGCTATGATCTTCGGTACAGGAGTTGCTATGATCACTTCCGTCTATCCGCCGGGGGAACGTGGAAAAGCTCTGGGGATCTATATTACTGCGGTTTATATTGGGCTCTCCACCGGTCCATTTCTTGGTGGCATAATGACACAGCATCTTGGCTGGAGGAGCATTTTCTTCGTTAATGTGCCTATAGGTCTTGCAGTGATCCTTCTCATACTCTGGAAACTCAAAGGTGACTGGGCCGAGTGCAGGGGAGATAAATTCGATCTTAAAGGGTCTGTGATCTATGGTCTGGCAGTTGTTTCGCTCATGTATGGCTTTTCTTTACTGCCTGCAATAAACGGTTTATCCCTTGTAGCAATGGGTATTATCGGCACGATGATTTTTGTCGTTTACGAAGTACGGGTGCCTTCGCCTGTACTTGATATAAGTCTTCTTACAAATAACCGTGTTTTCGCTCTTTCAAATCTGTCCGCACTTATCAATTACAGTGCGACCTATGCAGTAACTTTTCTCCTGAGCCTTGATCTGCAGTACACAAAGGGTTTCACGCCTGAGCATGCTGGATTTATCCTAATAGCCCAGCCGGTCTTTCAGGCTATGATATCTCCCCTTGCCGGGAAAATCTCGGATAGTGTCGAGCCGCGCCTCATTGCATCTGCTGGAATGGCTCTCACGGCAATTGGTCTTTTTTTCCTTACTTTCATCTCAGAAACAACATCTGTGTGGCACATAGTCTGCATTCTTGTGCTCCTTGGTATTGGATTCGGGCTTTTCTCTTCCCCGAATACCAATGTTATTATGAGCTCTGTGGATAAGAGGTTCTATGGTGTTGCATCCGGGATGAACGGAACCATGAGGTTGCTTGGCCAAATGCTTTCCATGGGTATTGCAATGATGATCCTTGCAGTTGTTGTCGGCCCTGTGGAAATAACAACTGAATATTATCCTAAGTTCGTTTCCAGTTTGCATTATGCATTTATGCTGTTCACGATCTTCTGTATAGTAGGTATATTTGCATCTCTGGTGAGGGGAAAAACCATTCCACCAGATCATTCTAAGAAGAACGGGAACTATCAGAAGGTAGGCGATGATCTCCAATTTCAGACATTGAATAAGTGATCATGTGGATTACTGGACAATGATCATAATAAAAATATTATAATAAAGGACATTTATAACACTTGTATCCAGATCGTTTTTAACTGGAGAAGTCCATTAATACTAGATTTTTAAATCATATAGACAAGATGGAACAATAGTTTCATTTATTTCAGGCTACATATGAACAAGTAGGTGATAACTTTGCAGAAAATGCTCAATTTTATATTTATCGGGTTATTATTGGTCGTGGGGCTGGTGGCAGTTTCCGGATGTACAGACAAGACCGTGGAACAGACCATTGGAGAAAAAGTGAACCAGACCAAAGAGACAGTTGGACAAAATATTAATCAGACTATAGGAAAGGCGGTTAATCAGACCAAGGACGCTGCCGGGCAGGCCATAAATCAGACAGTGAGCATGGCAGTCAATGAAACAAAAGAAGCAGTGGGAGATGCTGTGAACCAGTCCATAAACCAGACAAAGGTAGCCGTAGGGGAAGGTCTTAACCAAACAGTTGCTCAGGTATTGAACATGTCTAAAGAAACGGTTGGAGGGGTTGCGAACCAGACCATGAATACAACCTTAGGAATGTGAACAGGGGCTAAATTTCGGTTATTGGTATAGAGTCCTTCAGGTAGAGATCAAATAATTCCTTTCCCCATTTAAGCGCATCAGATCCTTTACAAAAAAGTTGAGTGTAATCATACGTATTATCCTTCGATAGAAGTCTCAACACAGAGCAATGATCATTCTGGGCAAATGTACCCAGATTCATTTCTTTTTGGTACAGATAAAATCTGACCTTTTCACTGTTGATGTATCCCTTAACTTCTTTCGGCCTATTTGCTTTGAATTTTTGTAACAGGTCCATATTGATTATAACTTTGACGTTTGAATTGTTAGCAATGAATTGGGAGATAAGTGTGGTGAAGATAGGATGCACAAAGGTCAAGATGAATAACAGATCCTTTGAGATAGTACAGGTTTCAATGAAATCTTTATTTATTTCATATATGTTCACTACGTTGGGTTCTATCACTTTGCAGTCCTTTATTTCGCGGAGTCGGCACAAAAGGGATCCCGGTGCGAACCTGAGGTCATGTGCTCCCCAGTAATCGATGTCAACATCAAAGACTTCCAATGTGTCTAACAAAGGTAACATCTTATCAATTACGATCTTTCCAAGAGTGGTCAATTCGTAGCTGTCGTTATAATGAACGATCAGATGGCTCTCTTCAAGCACTCTCAT
>JAHFZE010000063.1 GCA_020854785.1 Methanomethylovorans sp. | reverse complement strand
CTGCCGGGATATGCAACATTATAGGAAACTATATCGGTTCCGCTTACGCGCTGAAAAAGGGCGGAAAGTTCATCCGCCCGATGATGATCGTTGTTCTTATCTTCCTGCTTGCCAAAATAGCTTTTGATCTTTTCACGCACTAAGATCAGAATTTATTTTTCTGTGTGACCCACCACGGAGCCATTGATGTATCCCTGTGGCCGCTTGCTGTCAGCTCCCATACTGTTGCAACAAGGCTGTTCATCCTTGCAGCAAAGGCAAAGATCGGCATAAGGGGCAGGAAGCAAAGCCTGGAAAGGTCTTCTTTGGGCCTTTCGGACAGGCATACGACAAAGATTAGATACATAACAACAAGAAGCAGTAAATAAAAGAGATATACCATCAAGAGCAAAGCTGAAGAATATTCTATCGGATATCGGACGAAGAGCCAGACAGTGTACGCAAAGATCAGGAAGGGCATAACTATCTGAGAAAAGAGTCCTGTTAAAATTATCATCAGAAAATTCGGCCAGCCGAGAAGCTTTGGGTTAAATGAAGGCCTGTGCTTGCGAAAATATAAGTATGAAAGGTCCCCGTCCCACCGTATCCTCTGTTTCAGAAATCCTTTAAAGGTGGCAGGGGCATCAGTATGTCCTATCGCTTCCGGATCAAACAATATTCGGAATTCTTTTTTGTATCTTCCAAAATAATTCTTGATCCTGAGTGTTATGTCAAGATCTTCAGCAGTGCCGGCATCCCATCCCTCCACCAGATCAAGAACGCTTTTGCGAAAAACACCGAACGCTCCGGATATGTTGTTTACCATATTGAAGGAACTCAAGCCGGTTTTTGATGCCTGGATCGAGACAAAATACTCTATCGCCTGGAGAGAGGCTGTCAAAGATTCATCGGCATTTCTTACCCTTAGGCATCCTGACACTGCGCTTACTGAGGGGTCTTCAAAATGCCTTGTTGCCCTCTCGACCATATTGTTGTCAAATGAAGTGTCTCCGTCCAAAGCCATTATTATCTCCCCGGATGCAAAATTAAGCCCTGTGTTGAGGCTGGAGACACGGCCTCCTCTCTGCCACTTGGGAACGACGATCAGTTTTCTGTTTTCGAACCCCGTTACAAATCCGGACATTTCAAGAGCAGAATCATAGGTCAGTTTGTTTTTTGCAGCTCCGTCTATCATTGCCAGCATCTCTATCTTACCCGGATAAATCTGCTCTGTCAGAGACCTTATCGTTTTCTGCACATCCCGCCCCTCACTGTAACACGTGATTATACATGAGACAGGAGGGAAGAATGGCCTTCGTTCCTCTTCATTTCTTCTGATAAGCGTATATTTGATCACCCCGATAATGACCAGGATCGAAAGCGGCAGTTCGAAAAAAAGGACAAAAGGCATAAACTTGAGCAGAAGTGTCATTGCACCTTCTTCAAAAAGGAGAGGTATGTATTCTGAAGTCAGCAGTTCTTCAAACATTTCTATGCCGCATTCTTTTTATCGATCACAATTGTTCGGCAAACAGTTCCAGGTATTTTTCCGCAGACATGTCGCTTTCATCCGTAGGGATCTGGAAACATTTTGCAGTGATCTCTATTTTGTTTTCTGACTTCATCTCAAGCATATTATTGAGCTGCTCTATGCGTTCTGCCAGTATCTTTGAGTTGTCAAAAATTGTCCTGGGAAGCAGTATCCAGAAAGTATCCGGCGCAGAAGAAGTGGTTATGTCAGTGGTCCTTACCATAGACCTTATACGGAAAATGATCTCATCCATTATCTTATTGTACAGTTCTTCTCCGACAGAGGTCTCTACCTCGTAGAGGTTAGAAAATTTGATGCCGATCATGGTGAATATCTCATCTGAATAGCGTTTTCTGTATTCCCTCATCCATTCAACGATACTGCAGAAATAATTAAATTTCAGGTTATTCCTGCCATCGAACAGCTGTACCTCCATCTGCATAGTTCCTGTCCTTACTGCAGCGGATCCTTTCTCCGAAAGCTTATAGCTGTATATATTTACCACTGTCAGGTCGGAAGGGACAGACCTTGTCTTGCAGAAAAGGCAATCGGCCTTCACATCAGGCTCTATGAATTTTGAACCGCAGTTGTTGCATTCATGGGACTCAAGCGGATGGTCGTAATCGCTTCCCAGATGCCTTAAGACAGTATTGCATTTGGGACATACGAAGGACATGTTTTTCCTGAAATCGCTGTCCGGTGCCACATGCCCGCAGGTAAAGCAGTGTATCATAAGTTTTTTGTTAAAGTCTATGCTCCCACAGTTTGGACAGATATCGACATAGTTAAGATGTCCGGTATTGCATTTAGGACACTTTCTGACCCTGTCGACCAGCGCATCCTGTGCTATGTATCCATGATCCTCAAGGAATGAGACAGCCCTCAGAGCCATAATCATCTCCGTGTCGAACCTGAAAGACCTCAGCCTCTCGAGGCCGCTTAGGTCTTCCGGCCTGAGTATCTTCGAAGCTTTTGTAGAACTGTCCAGCAGGAGAGCCATATGCGGATATGAATATATCCACTGTGAAAAGGGTGAACAGACAGGAGAAAGGGAATATTCTTCCCCTCTTACGTACATAAAAGCAAGCATCCTGAGGTTATGATTGTCCTGCAGTTTATCCCTGCTTATCCTGACAGACTTTTCGAGTATTGAGATCGCCTCCGGAAGCCTCTCTTCGATATTGCCCGTGATCCCATCCACCAGAATGTCGATTTGCTGCATTGTTCGTGACAAATAAATGGGCGCACAGCAAAATTCAACTGATTCCCTGAGCTCGACCAGCTCCCAGAATACTTTGAGTCTGTCCGATGTTTTTTTGCCTTTAAGTCCGTCGAGCAGCACTATCCCAGGCTCAGGCTGTATTTCCAGCAGTTCTCTTGCGCTCTGAAAATCGCTGATATTATCGTCGGAAGAATGTGCGGTCTCTTCACCAAGAAGGATCCGGTAGATCTTATACTCTTTCATCGCTTATCCTCCTAAAAAAAGGACCTGAGTCCCCATTCGACTTTTACCGGCAACCCGTCCACTATCCGTTCTTCCGGCAATGATTCTTTGAGAGTCAGATATACTCTTACACTTCTGGGGGAAACAAGCATCCTGCTTCCCAGACCGCCGGGTGTACTCTGAGAAGTTGTAGGCATTTCTTCAACTATTGCTTTGACGCCCCTCAAGTTGCCTGGAAAAACAACTTTAACTTCAGAACCAAGCTTTATCTTTTCGAAATTCTCCGGTGCAACGTATACTATTACCTTTGCTGTCCTCGGATCAGCTATCCATATCAGGTCATCTCCGGCATTTACAGACTGGCCGGGGAATGCCTCGATCGACTGGATCCTACCTGCTTTTTTTATTACTACATCAACAGAAGAACCAGTCAGACCCTCAAGGTATTCAATTCCCCTGTTGTAGTAATCCAGCCTGGATCTGGTGTTTCTTTCCGCTGAGTCATCCGCTTTTGCAGATAATATCAATTCGCGTTCTGCCATTGCAGACCTGAGGTTGGATTCCGCAAGGTTCAATTCAGCCCTTGTTGCAGCTCCCTGCTCCATCAGACGCCTTACAGTCGCTGCTTCTTTCCTGTAGAACTCAATATTCTGCTCAATAAGTCCAGTTGAGTTACGGGGAGAAGCAGCCGGGGTATTCAGGGTCAAGTTGAGTGAATCCCTTTCGGCTTTCATAAGCGCTATCTGGTCAGTAAGTTCCGGAGAAGGCTCTCTTACAAGTTTCATCGCCACGAAACCCTTATCTACATCCGATCCTTTTTTTGCATAGACTTCTTTGACATACCCATTTTCAGGTGCTGTTATCGCAAAGCTGTCCATGCTGATGATCCCAGGTGAAGAAACAAAGATCCAGTCGATAAAAATATTCAACAAAAGAACTATAAGCGGCGTGAATACGATAGCCAGTATCGACCACCAGAGAAGTTTAGAAGTTTTCCTCTTTCCGGGTGAATATGGGATCTTTACTCCGGATCTGACTTCCGGATCATTTTTTTGATTCTGTGAAAAAGACACCCTCATCTATTCATCCCTCCGATATCTTCCCAGGACTGTATTATCATGCCATTGAACCTTCCAATTCCTGCAAGAGCGCGCGATATACTTTCCATGCTCTCTTTGTAATTATCCATCCCGGATGAAAAGTAGCTCTCTTCAGGTGGAAGGGCTCTCTCTACACTCTGGGCAAGGCTGAAGTTCAACGAAGGATGCATGAGCAATATCTCCCTCATTCGTCTTGCAGCTGTCTCAGGATATGTCGTATATATCATTACAGCGACGTATTCAAGCCCCACTCCCATAAACCCTTTTGAAGAAATTGCGCCAAGCTCTCCTTCGAAATACCTTGGATGGACTGAAAGAGACAATTTAAGTTCTGTTGTTTTTTTAACCTCTTTTACCGTGTCAATTAAGTGGTCAAGAAGTTCTTTCCTTTTTCCTTCTGCCCCGGGCAGCGAATCAGGTTCTATATCAAGATGCACGCCGGTGAATTTGAACCTGCCCATCTTTTCAATGATCCTGATGAGGCTTTTTCGTTCTTCGGGGTAGAGCCATGTCGGCTCTCCAAGGAGCAGATCCGGCCTTATCCCCATTTTTACAGCGACAGAGAGAAGATCCTCAAGCTCCATCCTGTTGTAATACTTATCGAAGTTACTGATCTGCTCCGCCGTGAACGATATCAGGAAATGATCAAAACCCTTTGCTTTCAGTTCATTAAGTGAAGACAGTCTGGTTTCCGGAGCAAGAAATGGCGAAGCATCCCACACATATACCGATTTCGGCATTAAGCCTTCGGCTTTGATCGGCACCTCATTAATATTTTTTCCCTGATCGACTGTTGAAAGCGTCTTAGTGGGCTCGATATTTCTCACCGTATGAGGAATACCTGCTGCCTGATGCGCTGTCTTCTGATATTCATCAGGAACAAGTTTCTCAGATCCAAGAATGATGGCATTGCCGCCGGGCACATTTATTGTGGATACAAGCCAGTCAGGATGAAGCATTCTCGACCTGAGAGGATTATCTGCTATCGGCCGCATGCGTTCTGTGGGTTCGGACAAGTGGCCATCCGGATATGCATAACCAAGAAGGTCTGCTCCGGTCTGCATAAATATCATCTCCGAATCAAGCACATCCATTACTCCGCGGTAATACTGGTACCTGCTCTTTTGAAGCTGCTCGAACGTGTCTCCAGAGAGGGAGGCATGCCTCATTATCCTTTCTCTCACAGCCTCTGTCAGTGCGGCCAGCCGAGATTCCTGTGCCCTTATGTTGGCAACGGCAAAAGCGGCGAGTGACGCGGCTTCTTCTGCCTCTCCCTGTACTTTTATCCGCATGAAAAGCTCTTCCCGCTGTGCTCTTTTCAGGTCATGCTCAGCTGCTTTTTTTATTTTATCCTCTTTGGAGAATGCCGTACCAAGAGGTTCGCTTATTGTTACCGAAGCGTAGACCCCGCTTCCTATCTCGCCGGGAAAATCCTTCGTGGCGGTAGCCCCGACAGTGAATGATCCTTCCCTGTCTACGTTCCTTTTTTCATTCATCAGGTCTTCATATTTTTTCAGGGTCTCTTTTCTCATTGCGATCTCCGGGTGTTTTTCAATGTCAGCTTTCATGCCGTTAAAAGCAGGAAGGGTAGGTATTTCCATCTCCCCGGGCATCTCCCATAATTGGCCTGTTGCAAGCCTGATTATCTGAAGGGCCTGGGTCTTTCTCATGTTTGACACAGCAATATCCCTTCTGGCCATATCGTAAGCGGTCAAAAACTCTATCCTGTCGGCGGGAAGCAGCAACCCATTTTTTTCTCTTTCAACCAGTATCTTAGATGTGTTTTCTTCAGTTTTGAGGAATCTTTCTGCAATGGCGATCTTTTCGCATTCCGACCATAAAGTTACATAGGCCTTTCGAAGTGCTGCAAGGTTGTGGAGCTCCAGTATCCTCGGCCTGAACTGAGATTCGATCGATCTTATCTCAGCTTCAAGTGAGCTTATCTTCTGTTTGTTCCAGGTGCCAAAGATCGGAAAAGAGAGGCCTGCTCCAACACCTAATTTACTGTATGAGGCAGATTCTTCGCTTGTTTCAAAAAGGGGTTCATCGCTGTATCCATAAGTAACATTAAAAAAATATT
>JAHFZE010000080.1 GCA_020854785.1 Methanomethylovorans sp. | reverse complement strand
AGTCCTTTCCTGCCGACAGGATCTATTTCCCGTCTATCCACGACAATTATTTATAATTTTATAACCCTGCTTATATGGGGGTAAGCAAAATGCTCGAGCCATCATGGGTCTTTGCTCTTAATGCAGAGGAGCTGAAAGAGAATTCTTTAAAGCTTGTGGAACTTAACGACAAGCCTGTACTTCTGATCAGAAAAGAAGGCCAGATCTATGCTCTGTCCAACAAATGCAAACATATGGGTTGTCCTCTTTCAGCTGGGACTCTTGAAGATCATACTCTGCGGTGTTCATGCCATGGGTGGAGATATGACATTAAGACCGGGGAGTATCTTGGCTCCAGGGATATTGCCCTGAAGGTATATGAGAACAAGACCGAGGACGGTAAAGTTTTCGTTCATATCTAATTAATAAGAAGGCAGGAGGTAATATGTCCTCATGGGTATTGGCTATGGAAGATGATCTGGATGAGGGAAAGATCAAGCTGGTGAAGATCTCAGGTAAACAGATCCTGCTTATCAGGAAAGAAGGAAAGGTCTATGCTGTCGATAATGAATGCCCTCATATGGGCTGTCCTCTCAAGAGCGGGACACTGGATGGTTTTGTCCTTAAATGTGGTTGTCATAACTGGGGTTTTGATATAAGGACCGGAGAGAATGTGGACACAGGCGAATATATAGATGTCCCAGATCCCAGGGTTGCCACATATGAAACACAGGTATCCGAAGGCAACATTTCGATACTGTTATGATCAAAAAGGGGTTTGCATGTCTGAAGTAACTTGGGTCTATGCTCTTAAAGAAACAGAACTGGCAGATGGTGAAAAGAAGGCATTGCTGATCTCTGGTCAGAAGATAGCATTGATCAAAAAAGGTAATGAACTATTTGCCATCTCGAACAAATGTGTACATATGGAATGTCCATTATCCAAAGGTGAACTTGAAAACTATGTTATCAAATGTCCATGCCATGACTGGAGATTTGATATCCGCAGTGGCGAGTTCCTTGATGCCAAGGAGCTCAAGGTCCCGGTCTACGAATTGAAAGTTTCTGATGGGAACATCTATTTGAAAATGGAAGGTGAGAACAAGTGAAGAAGATCATGATGTATACGCTGAGTACCTGCCCTTGGTGCAAGAAAAGCAAGAATTTCTTTACGGAGCGTAACATTCCTTTTGAATTCATAGATTATGATAAGGCCAGCAAGGAAGAACAGCAAAAGATAAGGGAAGTGTGTTCTGCACATGGGGAAAGTATAGCTTTTCCGTTTGTCATAATTGGTGATGATGTTGTGGTGGGCTACAACCCTCAAAAATATATGAAGCTCCTGGAGTCATGAAGAGGACACGGTATGGATGCAGAGAAAAGAAAGCAGAAGCTCAGGGAAATGTTCCAGAGGGTGGTAGACCCTCTGGGGTACAAGTTCAGTCCCGATGAGGAAATAGTGGATTTCCTGCTGGAGCAGGAAGTCATGCTGGAAAAGGAGCATGGGCATCCGTTCTGTCCCTGCCAGGGCCTAACGGGAGATCGAGAGCTCGATATGAAGATAGTATGTCCATGTATCCCATTTCACAGGGCTCATTTCGATGCAATGAAACGTTGCTGGTGTGGTCTGTACGTGCATAAGGATGTTGAGGACCCATACAGTCTGGTACAGATCTCGCGTTCTGAATTTGAACAGATGCAAAAGGAGGGTAAGGTATGACAGAGGAAGATCCGGTGATATCAAATATCAAGACAAGACGCAGTATCAGGGACTATGCTGACAGACCTGTAAGCGATGAGGCCATAGCAAGTATCATTGATGCAGGTATCCATGCTCCCACAGGTTTTGGTATGCAGCCCTGGAGGTTCGTGGTGATAAAGGACAAGGACATTATGAAACAAATGTCCACTCATTGCAAGCCCCGGCTGCTAAAGCAGCTTGAAGGGGTCAACATCGATGCGGCTGTAGAGTTCAAGAAGATGCTTAAAACAGAAGAGTTCGATATCTTCTACAATGCTCCCGTATTGATCATAGTGCTGGGGAACAAAAATGCTCCTACAGCGGATTTCGATTGTGCCATGTGTGCACAGAACATGATGCTTGCAGCTAATGCCATGGGTCTTGGGAGCTGCTGGATAGGTACTGCATGTCTTGTCCAGGATAATCCTGGAATGCTGCAAAAGCTCAAGATCCACGAAGATTACAAAGTAGTGGCTCCGATCATCTTTGGATATGGAGGTACTGTTCCGGCAGCACCGCCAAGGAACGATCCAGTCATCACATGGATATGATATGGCCATTTTAAAGTGGTATTATGGCCACTTTTCTTTTTCAGTGGGGCTGCATATGTGCAGATTTGAGGCCACAGCAGCTTTCTTGAAGATCAGTGTTCTTGTTCTGCAACCACTTCTTTTCAAGCTCAATATCCTTTGTCTCGAGTATGGTGTTGGTTATCCTGTCAAGCATGTTCATTGCCCCCCGATATCCCATCATGAGTATCCTCTGGGCACCCACTCTGTCATGAATGGGGAAACCCACCCTTATCAGTGGAACCCCCGTTTGTTGTGATATATACTTCCCGTTGGAGTTCCCTATCAGTATTTCGGGTTCAGCTTCCCTCACCACATCGTTGAAAGCATCAAAATCCAATCCTTCGAATATCTTGACGTCGCAGTCCAGGTTCATCGCGTCGATCCTTTCCTGTGCGTGCTTCCTGAAAGCAGGTGTCTTGCATGAAGGAGCGACAAGCACCGGATACATTCCATTTTCAAGTGATAGTGATAACATGCCAAGTACCATTTCAGGATCTCCGTATATAGCTACACGTGTACCATACAGGTACTTGTGGACATCCACCATGGCATCAATAAGTCTTCCCCTCTCCTTCCTGTATGTTTCAGGTATCTCGCAACCGGCAATTTCGGACAGAACAGACATGATCCTGTCGGAATACTCCAGCCCGATGGGCATAGGGACTCTCTTTGCAGGAACTTTGTACTTTGTTTCAAGATGATCCACAGCTCTGTTATCACTGGTTATTCCCAGACCGATACTTGCAGCACAATTCTTCATGTATGCGATTTCCGATAATGGGGTTCCGCCGGGGAATATCTTTTCCACCTTTCCGGTCATGGGGGCATCGAAGGTTTCCGAAGTATCGGGCATGAATATAAAAGATCTGGGCCCAATGGTAGCTTCCAGCATTCTCTTAAGTTCCCGGGTGTCTTCAGGCGCGATGTTCTCACCCAGCACCACATTGAGCTTGTTGTTGAAGATATCATTTCCCATACCGTATTCGGTAAAATGCCGGACAATGGCATCAACTGCCTTGATAAAACCTGTTGTGTGGTCATCTTCATAGCTGGGGGTAGATACGGAAATTATATGGACACCATCTGCATTTTTATCTTCTTCCCTGAATTCTGTCAATATCCTTCCAACATCATCTCCTATGGTCTCTGCGAGACATGTCGTTGTCACACCTATGACCTTCGGATGGTACCTCAACATCACATTCCTTAGTCCCTTCTTCAGGTTCTCGCTACCTCCGTAAACTGCTCCTCTCTCGCTGAGGGATGTGGAAGCTATGTCCACAGGTTCACGGAAATGATGTGAGAGGTGCAGCCTCATATATGTGCTGCAGCCCTGGGAGCCATGCATAAGCACCATGGAACTTTCTATGCCCTTAAAGGCCATCACACTCCCCATGGGCTGGCACATCACACAAGGGTTGACAGTTGTATAATTTCTTTCTGTCATGCTTCCATCCCTCCGATGATAACCACATCTTCCTGTACGTTCTCAATATGTGTTCCCGGAACTTTTTCAGCCTTAATGGCCTGATTGTCCACACTATCCTTGATATTGCTCTTAGCGGCCTTCCAGACCGGGCTGTTGATAGATGAATCCATTTCTCTGGCAAAGTTGAGGAATCCCTCAAAACCTTCGAACTCAACTACTCTGTCGTGGTTGAAATCACAGAATGCAACACCTGTCTTGTAAGCAAGGAACCTCTCCTTGACTCCTGCAACCATGAGATCTGCCTTTTGCTTTACCAGCAGTTCTGCAAGTTCCAGGGGATTAGCATCATCTACAATGACAGTTCCGTCCTTCACTTCATAACTTATCTGGAGGTAATCATCCTTCTTTCCGGTCTGCGTGCCAATGATGACCACTTCCATGCCAAGTTCCCTGAATCCCTTGATGAGGGTGAGGGCCTTTGCAGCCCCTCCCATATAGATCGCTGCTCGCTTTCCTTCAAGCCGTGAGCGAATACGCCGGATATCAGGCATGATCTTGGCCGTTTCTCTGGCTATGATCTCTTCTGCCTTCTGATTCATTTCTTCCGAACCGAAGAACTCAGCCGTTTCCCTTAAGGCAGTGCTCAGATCCTCTATTCCGAAGTAACTAACCTTCCTGAAAGGTATTCCATACTCTTCCTTCATCCACTTGGCTAAAGTTGTCATGGAACCGGTGCACTGCACCAGATTAAGCTGGGCTGTATGGCACTCGGATATGCTCTGTGCCGTGGAATCGCCTGTAAGTGATGTTACTACCTGTATCCTCATTTCCTCAAACAGAGGCTTCACCAGCCAGACATCTCCTGCAACATTGAATTCCCCTATCAGGTTGATACGGTAAGGGGACCTGATGTTTCCTTCCTTTGTACCTATGAGTACCTTCAATGCTTCACAAGCAGCCTTGTATCCGTCGGACTTCGTTCCCTTGAACCCTTCCGACTTAACAGATATCACGGGTATGCCATTCTTTTCGCTGGCAGCCTTGCAGACTGCTTCCAGATCATCACCTATTATTCCGACAATGCAGGTGGAATATACGAAAACCACAGGCGGCTTGTATAACTCAACAAGCTCATCGATTGCCCTGGAAAGTTTCTTCTCACCGCCGAAAACTACGTCTATTCCCTTCATGTCAGTGGAGAAGCTGGTACGGTAAGTTTCCTTACCGCTGGACCTGCTGCCTCTTATGTCCCAGGTGTAGCTTGCACAGCCTATAGGGCCATGTACAAGGTGTACAGCATCCGTAACAGGGTTAAGTGCGACTCTTGCACCCGAATATACGCATGCTCTCTGGCTCATGGCCCCTGCTATGGATGTGTTGTCACAGGCAAGCAAAGTTTCTCCCTTTACCTTCTGCTTCAAGGCAATATATGGCTGTCTCTCTTCCAGAGTAGTTACAAAGTTCTTTATTTCCGGCATACATTCCCTCTCGTTCAAATTATTGCACGACCTCAAGCATGCATTCGTCTACGGTCTTATCCTTGATGTCCAGGAACGTGTTCCCGATCCTCTCGACCAGCCAGGCGGCTCCGGAGTATCCCATGATCTGGAAATGGTGCAGGTTCGCTCTGTCCATGACCGGGAACCCTACTCGGATAAGGGGTATGTTCTCTGCAAGAGCTATGTGCTTGCCATAGGTGTTCCCCATGAGCATGTCCACAGGTTCCCTCTTGATGAGCTGGTGGAGGGTGAACAGGTCTGATCCGGACAATATCTGTGCCTGCGGGTACAGGGGGTGTACCATGTCCGAAACCTCCTTTTCGAACTTCTTGCTCGAAGTGCCTGTGAGGACGACCGTGGGTTCCATCCCCATCTCAAGGACAAGACTTGCAAGACCTCCTATAATGTCAGGGTCCCCGAATATTGCCACCTTCTTAGCATGGAAGTGAGGATGTGCATCTGTCATCATATCGACAACTCTTGCCCTTTCTTCTTCCAGCTCCGGGGGGATGGGAACATTTGCCATTTCTGCAACATCCATGACGAACCTGTCAGTGTATCGGATACCAATGGGTACGGGCCCCACCCTTGAGGGAACCTTGAACTTGTTCTTGAGAGCCTTTGCCGCGGCACCACCGGCCAGGTTACACAATGCAATGGTTCCCAGAGAATTGGCCGTGTCTTCAACATCGCCTATGGGAGTCCCGCCTCTTGCATATAGTTCTCTGCTGCCGGATATCCCGGAGTCGAACACGTCTGTCTGATCCGGGAAAACGATCGCGGGCACCTTCATTACGGCAAGTATTCTCTTGATCTCACGGATGTCTCCGGGGTTCACGAAACCTGGTATGATATTGAGCTTACCGTTGGGCTTGCTCTTCTTTGCAAAGGTAGTGACAAAGGAATCTACCATGTTGTCATAGCCTGTTACATGGGAACCCACATAACTGGGTGTGGATGCAGCGCAGACCTTGATGGACGGATCGATGAGCTCTTCCATCTGCACATCCTCTACAATACGCTTTACATCGTCACCGATGGTTTCTGCCACACATGTTGTGTGTACTGCGATGACTTCAGGCTGATAGATGGCCTCAATGTTGGCAAGGGCTTCCTTCAGGTT
>JAHFZE010000259.1 GCA_020854785.1 Methanomethylovorans sp. | reverse complement strand
TCGAGTTTTTCTGTATATGTGTATTACAGTTGATGACGATCACATTTGTCCTAAAATTTAATATATGTCAAGAATATGTATTTCAATATCTAATTCTCTTTAATAAAGGTTATAGAATGAAAATAGATCAAATGATTCAGAAAGATTTTATATGTATACGACTATTTATCTTTCTATACTATGTCGTCGCCAGTTTTGTATTCAAATTTTTTAACTTAATTGATTACTTTGTACTATGGACTATTAATGTAAAATTAGTTCAATAAACTTTACTTATTATACTACCCGTATAAAAGTAGTTTAATAAACTTTAAATAGAAAGTTGTAGATACAAAGAAATTGGATTACAAAGTATTTTACTTGATAAAAAACAATATTTTACGATCCACAGAGGTATAAGATATGAAAATAAGAGTCGTCAGTTCTAAAGAAGAGATCAATACATTAAGCCCAAATGAAGAGATTGTGCATCTTGCGTTCAGACCATCTAACACAGACATATTCTCACTTATTATGAAGTGTCCCCAGGTCAAGGCACTTCACATCCCAAGTTCTTACAAGAGAACTATTTCCAACTCTGCAAAAATGTACCTTAAAATGCAGGGTATCGAACTGCTCGAGGGAGATGTGTGGGGACACCGCAAGGACATCAACGAGTATTCCGAGGTTTCGCAGAGTGTTTACGACCGCATAAAACAGTATCGTTTGGACGGAATGCAGGAAGATGATATCGCTGACAAGATGGTAAGGGAAACCAGGCTCAGTCCGGATTTTATCTCATTCCTTATTAAGAGCAACTAATTCATATTTACATTAGGCCGGTCTAGAGATCGGTATTTTCTCTTTTTCATTCGCCTTTCTAACTTCAACCTACAGATGTAATGTTCAGAATACTCAGGCTTATGGATGCTAAAGGTCATCATTTTCAAGTAACTGAAATGCAAAGGAGGCTGAAAGCAATGTCAAAATACTTGAATACTTTCACTCCACATCCATCAGTTTAATACCTATTCCGGAAATAAGGAGTATAAAAATAACCAAAGAAACTACGAAACCATAGCTTTCCATTAATGGGTTCGGGTTAGAAGAAAAGATAGAATGGGTAACAATAATAAGAGCGATCAGGATAAGCACTGAACCGGTGGTAGATAGTATTTCAAGGGTCTTTTTATTCATGTAATCCAATAAGAGGATGATATACATCAATTTAACGCATCGGATTATCAGTTCAGCATGTCAAATAATAGGTGATCTATGACAGAGTTCGAGAGAGTTCTAGTACAATCCTTTAATTCCTTTTTCAGTGAGAATGGAATAAAAGGGATAGCACACAGAGTAAAACAGCACCGTTTTACTCCCCAGTTCCTGGATGTACTAGTGGATTCTCTTGACCCGGACTATTATATGGGAATAGAATGCAAAAGTATTTCTGTGGACAAAGGAGCAAAAGCTCTGTATTTTTCTCAGCACTTCACTGTGGACAAAAAAGGAATTCATCAGATAGCACGCATCTCTGATTTTCTCAGACTTTCGGGCCGCTCAGGTTTTCTGGCTGTGGAACTTAGGATGGGGGTTGGTTATTCCCGTGAAGCATATATAGTGCCTTGGACAGAACTTTACACTCTTTTTACTACAGAGGGAGAAAATAAGTTATCTATATCTGATCTAAAGGAGTATTCCATGATGGAGAGAGAGGGAAACAGGTATCTTATAGACCCTGCAAAGTGGAAAGCAGGAAGAGTACTCGGATAAGTGGTTAGAATGTCGGGCAGTCTACAGCAAATGCGGGCTTGTGCAAGAAAATGTGCAGAAACTATACAGAAGATCAATGAAGTAAAAGTCGTATCGCATATCGATGCAGATGGAATAACGTCAGCAGCTATTATATGCAAAGCACTTGATCGTGCAGGTATTGAAAATTCTGTTAGTTTTGTAAAGCAACTTGATGAAAATGCGATATCAAGTCTTGCGGATCAGAATCCGGAGCTTGTCATATTCACTGATCTTGGAAGTGGAATGCTTGGATCTATAATGTCTTCGGGGTTAAATGTTGTGATATCTGATCATCATCGCCCACGCGGAGACCCGGAAAACCATATAAAGAACCACCTTAATCCCCATCTTTTTGGAGCCAATGGTTCTACAGATATAAGTGGTTCAGGAACAACATATTTGCTGGTCAGTGAACTTGGGGATAATAATGACCTTGCAGGTCTCGCAATAGTTGGTGCCATTGGTGATATGCAGAACAGACGTAATGGTCATCTTGTCAGTCTTAATAGGGAGATCCTTGAAGAAGGTGTTTCTAAAGGAGTGTTATCCTTTGAAAAAGATGTCATGCTCTTTGGTAAGCAAACAAGACCCATTTTCAAACTCTTGCAATATGCGTCAGATCCCTATCTTCCCGGTCTAACAGGGGATGAAGACGCCTGTATAGATTTCCTTCATCGTATAGGGCTTCGTTTTGGAGATGACGATAGGTGGCGAAGGTGGATCGATCTGGAACAAGGGGAAAAGCAAAGAATAGTCTCTGCCCTTTTGCAACACGGTCTTTCTTCAGGACAGGAATCCTGCAAACTGGAGAGGCTTATAGGAGAAGTTTATATATTGTTGAATGAACGGGAAGGTACTGAAATGCGGGATGCCACCGAGTATTCGACATTATTGAACGCAACTGGAAGATATGACAATGCGGATATCGGGATGGAAGTATGTATGGGGGATAGGGAGGAAGCCTATAAGAAGGCAAGTCGATTGCTCACTGAACATAGGTCCAATCTAGTGAATGGACTCACCTTTGTAAAGGAAAAAGGGGTAACAAAGCTTAATAACCTTCAATATTTCGATGCGGGCTCAAATATAAAGGAAACAATAATAGGCATTGTTGCAGGCATGAGCACATCAGTTGTTGCTGACAGGAATTATCCTATTGTTGCATTTGCAGATGCTGACGGGGGCGTGAAAGTCTCTGCGAGAGGTACCCAGGACCTTGTAAGAAAAGGGCTAAACCTCTCAGAAGCATTAGCCTTTGTATCTGCAGAGGTAGGAGGAGCGGGAGGCGGGCATGATATAGCAGCCGGAGCAACCATTCCTCAAAATACTAAGGATGAGTTCGTCCGCAAGCTTGATTCAATTATCGGTACTCAGCTCTCGAAAAAATAACTTCTCAGGTATACTCGTTGATATGCCGCAGTTCCTTTATATCGACAACAGTGGACATAGCGTTTAATTTTATTCCTATACCGTGTTCCTGAACTATAGCCATAGGATTAGTACCGCCTATAACAACAATTCCCAGATGATCCCTTTCTACCGGCACATCCAGAATACGCGTATTTGGTTCTCCCACTTCCAGGATACCTGTGATACCGGCATCCACCATATCTGAAAGGATATGGTCGATATCATCCCTTGCAGCCATGGGAGCTTCCCTGAGGTTAGCCAGTATTTTTCCGGAACCTGTTTTGAGCATTTCGGTCACCGATGTGACCTCCTGGGACATGAGCACCTCCAGAGGATCGATCGTAGTGCTGTGATATGTAAGCACATTAGTGAATCTCAGGGGAGTCCCGTTCTTGATCTCCACCAATCCACCAAATCGCGGGTTCACAAGCACCCCTTTCTTAAGCAGGACGCCATCTATGGTAATGCTGCACACTGTGAGAAAGCCAACTTGATCAGGTCTCACAGAGATACCCTCAATGTTGTCTCCTTCATGGAGCACTCTTATATAAGGACTTACTGAAAGGCCACTATTGATCGCCATTTCAAATATTCCCATCACATCTTCCAGATCTTTCTTATCGATAATGGACAGATTGACTATTACTTTACCTTCCCGTGTGGCCGGATCAAAAGTCGTTCTGAACATCAGATCTTCTATCTTTGCTGACGTGAACTGGATACAGTAGTTTTTCTGCACCTACAGACCTCAAAAGAATCTATTTGTCTTCCTTCTATTATACACTATCGATGCAGATATTAGAAGTCTTTGTTTATTTTGCAAGTACCTTTGAGAACATTTCACTGTATAACTGAGGGCTTTTAAGGAAATCCAGTTTACCAAGGTCGTTGACCAGATTATACATATCTTCTCCCTTAGCTAGACCCAGTATTGAAGCATCAGCGGGTTTAAGATAACGGATCGGTGGTGCTTTCGTATATTTCGGGTTGGGCACATATCCTTTCTCAAGAAGATAATATGCTGCTCCTGCATGCTCTTTGATGGGCTCGTACATGGATGAGAACTCACCTGATACCCAGTTTGCCATCTTAAGGACCTTATCTGAAGAATTAATGGTAATGTGACCATATCCCGGAGGAACCAGTATTATATCGCCAGCCTTTGCCTCTACGACCACGACGTCCTCGATAGATCCTCCTTCCATTCTCTGCAACAGATAATTAGCTTCACCTTCAAG
>JAHFZE010000089.1 GCA_020854785.1 Methanomethylovorans sp. | reverse complement strand
GGCAACATCAGAGACTCAGAGCAGGGACTTTTTCATTTTCGATCCGATCACAGAAGAGAGGATACCGGTCACCGAGGAACAATTCCGAGAGTATTATCGCCCCATCAACCGCATCTATGCATTCGCCAAGCGGCATCACCAATGTGCCTGCCATCACTGGTGGCGGTGTGGAGGTGATTGCACCATCTGCGAGTGGTCACGCGATGCCGACCAGGAGACACTCGCCCGGCTGCATTATGACCTTGAGGTCATGGATAGTGAACGCCCCCATGCTTACGATCCGGAGGTGGTTGCCGAGAGAAAGGAATTCAGGCATAAGGCCGAAGCCTTCCTGGATGTGCTCACCGGGGAGCTGAGGAGGATCTATGACCTGTATGATGAAGGAAAATCACAACATGAGATTGCACATCTGATGGGAGTATCTCAGGATACCGTTCATCGGCGATTGAAGAAGATCAAGGAGGATTTCAGGTCGTTCTATGAGGGGTGAACATATGGGCACGAAGGCCACAGGTGCTCCGCCTGTGGTCTGGAGTTTCCCAATTCCTCTGATCGGCAATGATAGTATGGGGATAGTCCCCGCTGGTGCTGAGAGGATTTGCCAACAGAAAAACACATTGAGCCCCGGATGGAAACACTCTATGATGTGCTGGTGGAAATCAGAGTTAATACATCAGCAAGTCTCCCCCATGTAGTGGAAGTCTTTGTCTGATTTGGAGGAGGGCATCAGCATGATAGTTATCCTTGAGGATTTGCCAGAGCACGTATCGAACATCACGCGCGACCAGTGGAAAAAACTGTTTGCCATGATTCCAGAGATGGAGAACACTGCGGATTTTGGAGAGATCGTTTTCAAGGATGGCACCGTATATACGGCAACCCGGGCTGGGATTGTAGATAGGTTTCATGCATATGTGTATGAGATCGGGTTGGTGATTGATTTCGACTGGCCCCACTGGGATGAAGGGAGACAAATCCTATCTGACGAAAACACCGATTTATCCAAGTATTCTGTGGTTACCCTCTGCAAGCTGCTGACAGCAATCGTCCGTTCAGACAGGTTCGTTGAGGGCAACCTCATCGCTTTTTTCGAGAACGGCACCATCCTCAAGATATTACGCGGGCTGGAGAAGCACTTCGGCTGATGGTGCGAGGATCACAGAAGCCATAGACTTAGACAGCGCATCACAGAATAAGGGGTGCTCAAGATAATGTTTTGGTGGCGAGGTTGAAAAGAGTTTCTCGCTTGTCCTCAGGTGGAAAACCACGTGTACGTCTTGCACAAAATACGGATTTCCACATAGATCACAACGCAGGTGTTGACATTAGTTATCAGGTTGTCTAGATTGACCCTAAATGCAATCAGCACGAAAAAAAACAGTATTTTTAATAGTCTTGACAGTTTTGCTATATCCGCTTCTCTTGGTGGCATCTCCGGCTGACTTGTCTTGGTATGACATAAGTATACTCGAGCTCCCTCCCGCGGGAAACAGCCTCCACAACAATACTATTGACATCTCGAACGCAACACTCACCAACATAAATTTCTCCCGGATACTAACCGGACTGAATCTTGTACCTCCTGCTGGATATGAAAATCTGAGACTTCGATTCAGCACTCTTGGTGCCTCTTTCAGGTTTGTGAAAAAGACTGGTCCAGACAATGCCTTGCCAGTGACCATGCGATTGGTGCATGGTGGTTCGTCGATCAATGTTTTTCCGATGGTGGAGTATCCGATTGTTGCCGGCAGTTTTGGATCGCCGGCTACCACTACCGATCTGTTCATGAATATTACAAACCCTTACAATCCCGCCAAAGCGAATCGAGGAGACTATTATTTCCCATTGGTTGTCCAAATCATAGCTGCCGACGACTCTGTCCTTGTTGAAAGGACCCTTCAACTAACCGTCCATTTTAGGAATACGGATACCCCGGTAACCCCGATCACCTCATTGATTCTCGAAAGATATGCGAGCGCAGACCACATCCCCGTTCCCTACCCTTATCAACCCGGGCTCCCCACGACTACAGTTGCCGGAATCAATTTCCAATCCAATGAGGAGTATAATAAATACAGGTTGAGGGTATCTCCTGTGGGCCAGACCCGCTTCCAGTTCAATCACACGAATCCCAACATCGGAAGCGCCATTCCATTTAGAGTGACAATCCCCGGTCGAACGGTATCAGCTTATGAGCAAGCGTTCAATTTCAATCTTGACTACAAAGGCTCGATTGGCGCTTGGTACGATTTCCTTGAGATTGGTATCAGAAATGTGAATTATGACAACATCTCAGCTCGCGCCGGGGATTACACATCAACCATACGGGTTGAGTTGATATCCGACTGAAATCGAGGTTCTTGCATCCGAGAGCAAGAGCAGAGAATGAATTCTCGCTGTAAGTAATAAGCAATGCACGCGACATTAATGGAGAAGCTCAACAAGAAGCAGCTTTCTTCACATCTTGGTAGGAATCGCACAAAGACGATTGTACCAGATCCTCATCCCCTCTGCTGTATGCCCATGAATACCATAGAAAAGAATTGCTCCACCGGATTCTCAACGATTGGCCATTTGCCGAGTACATCACCCAGAGAATTGATAACGGGGATTTCAACTATGCAGTGGCGAATAGGCTAGTGGGAAGGATAAAAAAAAGAATTGCGTTGCAGCAGGAGGAAACAAGAAAAACGAAATAATTAAAGAAAAAGTCATGACCACCGGCATAGCCGGTGGCTTGCTGTCAGCCCTGTAAGGGCCTGATACCGGCAGCAGCTAAAGCTGCGTTTCACAACAGCATCCATTGCTCGCAACCCCTAAAGGGGTGCTTCCGTCATTCCGCTCCGAACCGATCCGCCTCTTCCTGGTTTTGGATGTACTTCTTGATCACCTCTTCGTTCAATCCCACGGTGCTCACATAGTACCCACGTGCCCAAAAAGTTCTATCCTTTCCGGTTCTCCGCCTCCATTCCGGATGTCGATCATACAGCATCAGGGCACTTTTCCCCTTCAGATACCCCATGATTCTCGACACCGATTCTTTCGGCGGTATTCTCACGCTCAAGTGGATGTGATCCTTGCT
>JAHFZE010000181.1 GCA_020854785.1 Methanomethylovorans sp. | reverse complement strand
GCCTTTCAACAGGAAGGCGGATAGCCCAGGAAATTTCTCTTGCCAGAAAGCTGAAACAACTGGATAAGATTTTATCTTGAAAGGACATACTGCACATTGTTCATATTTCGAAGGATGATGTGCATGACCTCTTCTTTTAGTGGACCTGACTATGATGTGATCATAGTGGGGTCAGGGCCTGCAGGCATGTTTGCTGCAAGGGAACTCGCCCAGCATCAATTAAAAACTTTGGTCATTGATATGGGAAGTGATGTTAAGGATAGGCATTGCTCCCTGGGGCCCGAGCTGAAATGTGCACTCTGTTCACCCTGTGATGTTATGTGCGGCGTGGGTGGTGCTGGTACTTTCTCGGATGGGACCTTGAACCTCAGGCCGGATATTGGAGGTGACCTTTCGGTATTCACATGTGATGAGAACGAGGCATGGAAACTTGTGGAAGAAGTAGATGCTATTTTTTTGGAATATGGTGCTACCATAAAGATATCAATGCCTGATCCACAAGAAATAGAGATATTGCAGCGCAGAGCAGCTTCAGTAGGCGCTAAGTTCATAGAGATCAAACAGAGGCACATAGGTTCCGATAATGCAAAAGAAGTAATTTCAAGATTCAAACACGACCTTGATAATAAGGGTATCCATTTTATGTTAAGGACAAGGGTTATCGACCTGATCATTGAAAATTCCACATGTAAAGGCGTGATTATTGAAGATGGAACACTTCTTACCTCTGATAATGTATTACTTTGTCCGGGAAGGATAGGCTGCGAATGGGTGAACCGGCTGGTAACAGAGCATACCATAAAAGCGAGTTTTAGTGGCGTGGACATTGGAGTACGGGTGGAAGTCCCGGCAATAATAATGGACCCTGTCACCCGCATAAATCACGATCCAAAATTCCATATCCGCACTTCCAGATATGACGATTTCGTGCGGACTTTTTGCACTAATGAACATGGATTTGTTGTGAAAGAAAATTATGAGGGATTCATTGCCACAAATGGACATTCCATGCACACTGTGACCTCGGAAAACACCAATTTCGCTTTTCTTGTACATGTGGAGCTGACACATCCAATGGAAAACACTATCAAGTACGCAAAATCTGTGGCAAAACTGGCTACTACTATCGGGGGTGGTAAACCTGTATTGCAGAGGATGGGAGATCTGCGCCGAGGTCGACGCTCTACTGAAGCAAGAATTGCAAAGAATACAATAAAGAATACTCTGAAAGATGTAACTCCCGGAGATATTTCCATGGCCCTTCCTCACAGAATAGTTATGGACATCATAGAGGGTCTGGACACCCTTAATATGATCATTCCCGGCGTGAACTCAGACTCCACCCTCCTCTACGCACCAGAAGTGAAATTTTATGCTATGGAAGTAGCTGTGGACAGGAACATGCAAACTAGTATAAATGGACTTTTTGCTGCCGGAGATGGTACCGGCCTTTCAAGGGACCTGGTCAACTCTGCAGCAACAGGGATACTTGCAGCCAGGGGGATCCTTAAACTTCACTCGTCTTGAAAATAAAAACAACTTTATGAGAGATAGATGGAGAAATTGAGGAACCTCTCAGATTTTGGGTGAATTACGGGGAATAGTATATCATTGCACCAATAGATCCATTAGATATAATGCATCGATGGGAGTGATTCTTTATGCACAGGAGATTCCTCTAAATGGATTCAGTACAGTAGAATTTATACTTTTCGTTTCGATCCTGCACCATCTAAATCATAACATTATAAAATAGATATATACATATGTAGATATATATTGTTGTGCCAAACAGTGTTTATAATGGACATCTGACAACTATATCATAGTATGGAAATAAATATATATGTTGCTTATTTTTAGCATGTATGGATCCCATATATGATACCTATTCAGCGGGTGTTGCAAAAAAACTCTATGTTCTTGGCAGAAGAAGTAATGAGGAACAAGGTCTTCTTAACCTGGGAAGATATCTTGCGCTTGACGGTTCAGCTGCGTCGTATGTAGGATTGGATGCTCTTAGACCTCATTGTATCTTGATCTGTGGTAAAAGAGGCTATGGAAAGTCCTATACTATGGGTACCCTTGTAGAAGAACTATCATTGCTTCCTTTCTATATAAGGAATAATATTGCGTCTCTAGTAATCGATACCATGGGTATATTCTGGACAATGGAAAAAGCTAATGAGCCACAGGAGATCTTATTGAAGCAATGGTCTCTTGACCCAAGAGGAGTGGAAATAAAAGTATTCGTCCCTGCCGGTAGTATCCATAAATATGAGGGACAGAAAATAGAGGTCCTTCCGTTCTCTATACCCATTTCTTCAATGGATGGCTATGCATGGTGTAAGCTTTTCAGTATCGATGAAGTTTCTCCTCTGGGAGTACTTCTAATAAGAGTAGTTTCAGAGTTCAGATCAATGCATGAAAGCTTTTCCTTCGATACCATAATGGACGTGGTGATGGAAGACGAAAGAGCTGACATAGTGACCAAGAGTGCTGCTGAGAACTACATCAGAACGGCATCTTCATGGGGCATTTTTACAGAAGATGGTGTTCCTGTAAAAGACCTTGTACAAAGGGGTTACACAACAGTTCTCGATGTTAGCACTCTTAAGGACCTGGATGTAAGAGCAGCTGTTGTTGGCCAGATCAGCAAGGAAATCTATTATCAGCGCCTTGATGCGCGCAGATCAGAGGAATGTATGACAATGGGATATGAACAAGATAACACAGGCATGCCCATGGTCTGGATGTTCATCGACGAAGCTCATCTTTTTGTACCAAAGGGGAGCAAGACACTTGCTTCAGATATACTTATCAACGAATGGTTGCGGCAGGGCAGGCAGCCAGGGCTTTCACTGATCCTTGCTACACAACGTCCTTCAGCCCTTGACCCGGAAGTCACATCACAGTCTGATGTACTGATCTGTCATCGTCTGACAGCAGCTGAAGATATCAGTGCTCTTGAATCTTTCAGACCCAGCTACATGAAAGAGAATATTGGTGATTCTATCCGAAAAATGGGAATGGAGCAAGGAATAGCATTTATTCTTGATGATACTACCGAAGCGGCCCATGTAATAAGAATGCGCCCAAGGCTTAGCTGGCATGGAGGCAATGAACCCAGTGCACTAGGCCATGGATATGAAAAAACTGAATAACTATTATCCTTGCTGGAGGTACGAACTATCATTCCCTTTACATTAGTATTATTTAGGATTATTGTATTTAGGTAGTTGATGTCAGTTACTATAAAGCTGACAGAATGACTATCATAATATTATATATCTGGCTGTGATAACATGAAAGGAAAAGTTTGGAAATTTGGTGATGATATCGATACCGATGCTGTGATCCCCGGCAGGTATCTCATAATGAACACACCTAAAGAACTTGCATCACATGCTTTTGAGGGAGTGAGACCTGAGTTCCCAAAGGAAGTGCAAGAGAATGACATAATCGTTGCAGGCAACAATTTCGGCTGCGGATCTTCGAGAGAACATGCGCCTTTGGCCCTTAAAGGAACAAAGGTAGGCTGCGTTATAGCAAAATCATTTGCACGCATATTTTTCAGGAATGCCATCAACATAGGGGTTCCACTTCTAGAATGTCCTGATACGGATAGGATCGATGATGGTGATATCCTTGAGGTAGACCTTGCCACCGGGATCATAAAGAACATTACAAAGGAAGAACAATATCAAGCAACACCACTTCCGGATTTCGTGAGGGGTATTGTGGATTCCGGCGGGCTGATAGAGTATGCCAGGAAAATGGTCAGGTAAATACAAAGATACATATCATTTTTAGAAGGAAGGAACATGACACAGTACAAAATCCCAGTTATACCCGGTGATGGCATCGGGCCAGAGATAGTTGCCGAAGGCAAGAAGGTTATAGATGCCGCGGGCGAAAAATTCGGGTTCGATGTTGAGTGGGTAGAATTCCCTCAGGGTGCTGATCACTACCTTGAAACCGGGGAATTGATCTCCCTTGATACGCTCAAGGAGCTCTCAAGATACCCTGTGATATACCTTGGTTCTATCGGTGATCCACGCGTAGCTCCAGGAGTCCTGGAAAAAGGAATTCTTCTGGCGGCAAGGTTCTATTTCGACCAGTATGTGAACCTCAGGCCTATTAAATTGCTTGAGGGTGTGTGGACACCTGTAAAAGACAAGACACCAAAAGACATAGATTTCACCGTGGTAAGAGAGAACACTGAAGATTTCTACATAGGCATTGGAGGAAAAGCTAAAAAAGGACTCAGCAAGAACCTGCTCGAAGTTGAAAGGAATCTTTATTCTGCCAAGTTCGGCCTTGAAATTGAAACGGACAGCGATGAGATCGCTTACCAGATAGGTATGATCTCAAAGGAAGGAACCCGCAGAGTGATCAAATACGCTTTTGATCTCGCTATGAAGCGAAAGAAACACGTATCTTCAGTGGACAAGGCGAATGTACTTTCCGATATATATGGATTTTGGAGACAGGAGTTCCAGGACATTGCTTCAGGGTATCCAGAAATTACAACTGATTTCAACTATGTAGATGCTATCACCATGTGGTTTGTGAAAAACCCAGAATGGTTCGACGTAGTTGTTACTCCGAACATGTTTGGTGACATTATCACAGACCTCGGTGCAATGGTACAGGGTGGTCTTGGACTTGCTCCGGGAGGAAATATCAATCCCGAAGGTACAAGTATGTTCGAACCTATACATGGTTCAGCACCAAAGTACAAAGGACAGAACAAAGTAAATCCTATAGCTACTATCTGGGCAGGTTCCCTTATGCTGGACCAGCTGGGAGAAAAAGAGGCTGCAGATGCAATAGTTGCTGCTATTGAAAAGAACATCCTTGACAATAAGGTGAAGACCTACGACATGGGTGGCATATCAACCACATCCGATGTAGGTGACGATATTGCAAGAATAGTTTCTTCAATGTAAGATGCAATACCTGCAATTGCAGGTATTGATGTTTCTTTCTTATAAGAACAATCTGTTCGCTAATATCAATAAAAAAAATCATTTTTTCATTTTTGCTGTGATTATGTTCTAGTTAGTAGCATAAGGCAATATAATTTTTCTTTTTTTATTAAAATAACTATATCAATAACGATTCATCACTTTTTGCTCGCAAGATTTAAATACAGCTCTGTTTTTGTCGAATATGTTACAATGTCCTGCCTTACCATTGAGGGGAATGCGGGAGGTATTATTGTGCTACAAAATGATGTGGAAAAAACAAAAGACAATATCCTTTTCAGGATAAAAAAAGCTATCAAGGAATACGATGAAAAAGCGGCTAAGTCAGCTGTAAAAGAAGGACTACAGATCGGAATAGATCCTGTGGTACTTGCTGATGAAGGATGCATAGCAGCCATGAGGGAAATAGGGGATATGTTCGAAGCTGATGAGATATTACTTGTTCAGGTGCTTGCTGCATCCACAGCCATGAAAGCTGGAATGGACATGCTTTCTCCGGAAATAGAAAAAATGCATGCTCAACTCAAACGCCATGATAAAGCTGTCATAAGTGTACAAAATGAGGATGTGGATCCAATAAAGAGGGCTATACTGGAAGTAATGTTGATGGTAAACGATTTCGATGTTATAGAACTCACAGATAATGAATCTATAGTAGACTTCATTCAGAAGGACAGTACTTTTTCAAACATCCCCAATGACTGTAAAGAGAAGCTTGATGAAGTGATACATTCCCACCCAGAAGCTGCAATATTACAGCTCTGCGAGGGTTCGGAAGGAATTTGTTAAGATTTTTATCAGATACTATTTTTTTTATTTTTCTCTTTTCACTTCCACATTTACTGCTATCAGGGTGATGACAAAAGTATCTCATCATTATGAGAATTAGCATACAACATTGTATAGAAATCCTTATATATTATTTTGTTCTCTTTTCAATTAGAGCTTAGAACCAAGAGATAACCCGCAGGTTATCAAAAGAAGTTCAAAAAACGAAGGAAGCGACTGGCATGGACAAGACTATAATGGATCTGGAAAAGAACCTTGATACTCTTCATGAAATGTTCAAGAAATATGCTCAAGTATCTCAACAGTACCAGAAACAAATATCTGATTCAAAGATTAGTGAAGAAAGGAAGGCAGAGCTGTTGGAAAAGCTGAAAGTTGAGAATGAAAAAGTACAGAGGGCAAAGATGCAGATCAAACACTTGGAAATGAACCTGGAAGCTCTGAAGGAATCAAGGGCGAGATCGTGTCCATCATGTTCATTTTCCAACGGAGAAACTGAGAAGAAAACAGAGGACACAGCTTATCTTGTAGCATATTGCTGATCATCTCTTCTCTCCTGCTGTGACAGAGTGCCGTCCATTATACGGATCACTCTGTCACAGTGCTTTGCAACTTCTGGGTCATGGGTGACTATTATTATCGTTTGTCCCTGTAGCCTTAATTCCTCGAATATCTTTACAATTTTATCCCTTGTGCTGCTATCGACCTCCCCTGTAGGCTCATCAGCAAGAATTATCGAAGGACCGTTTGCAATAGCCCTTGCTATGGATACTCTTTGCTGTTCCCCTCCTGAAAGTTCATTCGGCCTATGATGCAGACGTTTTTCAAGCCCCAGTTTCTGAAGCAGGTATTCTGCCCGTTCCAGCCTCTCTTTTTTAGTAATGCCTGAGAACCGCATGGCAAGTTCAACGTTCCCAAGAGCGGATAATGCAGGTAGCAGATTATAATGCTGGAATACAAAACCTATCATTTCCCGCCTTATTCTGGGCAGTTCCCTGTCAGGCATAGCGGTGATATCAACACCCCTTATCACCACTTTACCACTAGTGGGTTTTTCAAGACAACCCACAAGAGCCATCAAAGTAGACTTACCTGAGCCACTTGGCCCCATTATGGCAACAAGTTCTCCCTGCCTGACGGTGAATGTGACATCATGGACCGCAGTTACTGGGATCTTCCCCTGCATGTATGTCTTGCCAAGGTTTTCTACCTCAAGTATTTGTTCAACCATGTCTTAGAGCCTCCATGGGACTCATGCTGGCTGCCCGGTAAGCAGGGTATGCTCCTGATGCCATGCCTATGAGTGTAGCGAACAACATGGCAACAACAAGTAGCCTGTAAGTTATTGTGAATAAGATTATGCCTTTGCCAGCAAGCCATGAATTCAGAGCATATGCTGCCGCACCCCCGGTAATGATGCCAAGCACCCCTCCTATTAGGCCCAGCAGGGCGGCCTCTCCCAGAGTAAGAAGTATTATATCTTTTGTTTCTGCACCCATTGCCTTCAGAATGCCGAACTCCCGAGTCCTCTCGGCAACTGACATAAGCATAGTGTTCATCACACTCAAACCCCCTATGATAGCTGCAAGGATGGCAGAACTGATGGTCACCACGCTGAAGATCAGCAATGACTGGCCTGCCTGTTCCTTCAATTCATTGGGGGAAATTGTGTTAACCCCTTTTACGCTCAGCTCAATCCTTTTGGACAAAAGTTCAGCATCTACACCGGGTGCCGGCTGGGCAAAAATGTATGTGATGGAACTTTCAGCATTATACACATCCTGAGCCGTATCAAGTGGAATGATAGCGTAACTGTCAAAAATGGAGCCTGTGTATTCAATTATACCTACCACTGTAAACCTTTTATCATTGAGTTCCAGGGTACTGCCTATATCCAGATCGTATTCTCCGGCAATGTTCTTCCCTACCACTGCCTGGTAAGTATCTCCTGCATTAAGGAACCTTCCTGCTTTGAGCTCCACAGGCTCCAGTACATTTCTGGACTTGCGTGGTGGGACGCCCAATACTTGTTTGCCACTCATTCCAAACTGATCTTCATCGAACAATGTGACAAGAACTCCATAAGCATCCTCAACTCCTGCCACACGTCTGACATCGGAAACTTTGCGCTCGCTCAAACCACCACCAAAAATGCCGCTCTCTGCAAAGACCCTTATCTTGTCACTTGTAAGGCTCATAGACTTTTCAAAGGTCTGGCCGAAATTCTCGGACATGGCTCCCATCACCACCAGAGCAAATATGCCCAGAGCTATGCCACAGATCGTCAGCACAGTTCTTACCTTGCGTTGGGTAGCGTTCTTGAGAATGAG
>JAHFZE010000291.1 GCA_020854785.1 Methanomethylovorans sp. | reverse complement strand
TGCTTAAATATCTCAATAACTTTTTATCACATAAACTCTTCCTTTTCCCAAATTTGTTTGAGGTGAGAGAATAAAGAAAATTGGTTTGATCCTTATATTATTGATCATAGCTTTTTCAAGCGGCTGTGCAGATAACGGCCAGTCCAAAATCGTGGAGAAGGGCGATAGTATTAGCGTGAACTATATAGGAAAGTATGATAATGGAACTGTTTTTGATACATCATTGATCGATGTTGCAAAAGAAGCAGGACTATACGATGCAAACACTTCAAGGATCTATGAACCCCTGTCTTTTGTTGTAGGGGCAGGGCAAATGATCAGCGGTTTTGACAACGGGGTACTTAACATGACCATTGGAGAGAGGAAAACATTCAAGCTTTCACCAGATGAAGCTTATGGAGAGTATAACCCGGAATATCTAATCCCAGTACCGAGGTCTGATCTGGAAAATGCAAGTATAGTACCGCAAATAGGAAATCAGGTAGGAACATTCATGGGAGTTGCCACCATAGTTAACATTACTGATACAAATGTAACACTCGACTTTAATTCTCCACTCGCTGGCAAAAATCTGACATTCGATGTTGAAGTGGTTTCTATAGAGAAGGCTAGTAAGTAACAATAAAATTTACTGACTTCTCCTTTTTCAGACATCTCTGGTACAATAAATTTAAATATTTAAAATGCCATGAAAAGCATTTTTATTAAAACTATCGGAATAAGCTGTTTGCGGAAGGTGTCAGAAATAGAGAAAGAAGAAAAAGTGATGATCGTTTTGTTAATGATGGTGCTTTTGTCGCTATCTGTGGCTTATGTGACCTTTTACCAGGAAGGGACACAGATACAGGAAATCAACACCTTTTCAAAGCCTGGTGACAAAGTCTATCTTGAAGGTACTGTAGTGTCTGAGCGTTTTACGAATACCGGTGATCATTTGCTGATAGATGTGGAACATGGTCCACAGGTCACAAAGATCTTTGTGCCCAGGGATAAAGGAGCTAAAGAGATAGCTTCTATTATCGCTGAAAATAGCAAAGTTCGGGTGACAGGCGAGGTTCAGGAATACCAGGGTGAACTGGAGATAGTGGTGCAAGATGCCAGCGGCATCGAACTCCTTTGACGAGGAAACAATTAATGTTAAGCGGTTCCGGCAAACATATATGTAAAAAAGAACATCCTAAAATGTATGAAAGCATGTATCATGTGTGGAGGAGAGGGAACCAGGCTGCGCCCTTTGACATTCGAAAGGCCTAAACCGAGCATTCCTATACTCAACAAACCTTCTGTAGTTCACCTTATTGAACACCTGGCAAACGAGGGATTCAATGACATCGTCATTACCCTTGGATATATGGCTGAGAAAATAGAAGAACAACTTGGAGACGGGCGGATATATGGCGTGCATATCAATTATGTATATGAGGATAAAAAGCTCGGTACTGCAGGCGGCGTAAAGAACGCTGAAAAATATCTGAAAGGGGAACCATTTATTGTACTTGGTGGCGACCACGTACTAAATCTTAACCTAAGGGAGTTATATAGATTCCATGAACACATGAATGCAAAGGTCACGATCGCACTGCTATCTATCGACGACCCGAGTGAGTTCGGTATCGCAGATATGGATGTGAATAACAGGATACACCGCTTCCTGGAGAAACCCGGCCCAGGGGAAATATTCAGTAATCTAGCAAGTACCGGTATCTACATGTGTAACCCGGAGATCCTGGACATGATACCAGAAAACCAGGCATATGACTTTGCCCGTGACCTGTTCCCCAAGCTCCTGAAAAATGGGGAAAGGATCAATGGGGTGCTTGCCAGAGGCAATTGGACAGATGTCGGAAGTCCTGCAGCCTACAGGGAAGCACAGCGCTGGATGTTATCATTGCTCCCGAGTACAGTGATAGAAGGGCGCTTCACCACCAAGAACGCCCGTATCAATGGACCGTTACATCTTGGCCACAATGTTTCCGTAGGCTCCAATTCAGCGATCGTTGGACCCATTGTCATAGGTGAGAACACATCCATCGGAGATAATGTTCTCATAGGTCCATACACTACCATTGGTTCAAATTGCACGATAGACGATGACAGCAGGATATTATCATCGTATATCTTCAATGATGTGAACATCGGAAAGAACACGAACGTATCCGGTAGCATCATAGATAACCGCACAACTGTGGGAAACAACTGTAGCCTGGAAAATGGAACTGTTATAGGGCCTGATGTGGTAATACACAGCGGGGCTACAATACATTCTAATGTAAAGATCTGGCCGAAACAAACAATAAAGGAAGGAGTGAACGTCAAGGAAAACATTGTCAGCCACTTCTGACATCTTTTTTGTTCCTGCCCTTGGGCTGTGCAAGTATGAACAAATTAAAGAAATGGGTATTAATATCACTTCTAATCAGCCTGTTCTCAGGGGTTTTGGTAATAGCATTAACTTTTGACGCCAGCACTCTGGAAGCTATCATTCAGATCAAACATGAATATATAATTCTGGCTGTACTGTTGCACATATTTTCTTTATTTATGCAGGGCATCAGGATCAAAACGATGTGTGGGGCATTGGGATATAAAATCAACATAAAGGACTCTACGGCGATCGTAACTTCCAGCATGTTCATAGCAGCGATCACCCCTGCGGCAGTGGGTGGGGAACCTTTGCGTGTACACCTTTTAAACAGAAGATCTATTCCTCTTGGTAAAGCAACTGCTGTGATCCTTGGAGAGCGGTTGATGGATGGACTCCTGATAATATCACTTGTACCCCTTTCTTTGTATGTGATGAGAGAATCCCTGACAACTGCCGGCGCAAATACAAACATTCAAACAGCCCTTATGATAGGGGAAATAGTTCTTTTATGCCTATTCTCAATATTGGTCTATGGACTATGGAAACCAAAACATACCCGTAAGTTCATGTATTTCCTTGTTCAGCTTTTCAGCCGCTTATTTGGAAAAAAGACAGAAACCATCTTGCCCGGTATCCTGGAGCGCGTTGATTCAGAACTGGAACATTTACACGATAGTGTTGCAATGTTCATGAAAGAGGGAAGAAAAGGTCTGTTTTTAGGCATGATATGTACCTTCATAGTCTGGACTTTGGACTTTTCGGTGCTCCCAGTACTTCTGTATGGGCTGAACCAGCAGTTTCAGCCCCTGTTAGCCTATGCTTCCCAGATAATCCTGATGGTCATAATGGTAGTATCTATCACTCCGGGTGCAGGAGGAGTGGCCGAGATCGGTGCTTCAACACTTTTCTCTTTCTTTGTAGCCTCTTCACTGATCGGAATTGTGGTTGTGGCATGGAGAGCAATAACGTTCTATATGAATCTGGCAGTAGGTGGATTCGTGAGCCTGAAAATAATAAAAGATACAGATTACATAAAACGCATGTTCAAATAAATGAACAGATCATATCTCAATGTATCTGAGAATATCGGAGTTCAAACCTGTTTTACACATTAGTTCCTGAATGTCCTTGTAAGGTCTTTCTCTGAAGATCTTTGCAGCCATTGATCTGCCTACGCCAGGCACTCTTTGTAAAAGCTCCAGTCCTGAATTGTTGACATCAAGAGGATATGGTATTGCAGTTATAGAGCGGAATCCGTGTTCTATCACGGTTACGTCCGTATAATACCCAGTACCCAGCTTTGCCGGAATACCAACAAGTAAAGGATAGGAACCCATCTGGCGCCCGAAAGTAGTATTCCCTTCATTTACTTCTAACAATACATTTCGAAGGACCGTACCGGCAGGAACAACTTTTCTCAGCATGGGATGATCGATTTCCTTTCTGACCTTCTCTTTGTAACGCAGGAATTCTTTCTTATGCTTTCCCACTGCTGCATCATTACCGAACATTGGAGTTCCCTGGAAAGCCATGACCTGCCTGATATTGATGCGGCGAAGCAACGATCCAGAATCAAGTACCTTCCGAAGGAAATCGTAATTAAGCCTGAAGGTCTCCTTTGTCTCTCCCATCAGACCATGCACGAAATTAAGACCCGGAAGAAGTTCAGGCATCCCGTTATCACCTCTTCTCCCCCCTATCTTATTTACAAGCCCTATAGCAGCGAACATCTCATCTGCTGATACCTTAAGCCCGTTCCTCCTTATTACTTCAGGATCAGCACTTTCCATACCCATGGCAGCCACATCTCCTGATGTGTGATATCTCACTATGGTACTAACTATAGCCTCACTCGCATCAGGAAAAGCTGCTATTGTTGCAGGATTGATATTATCCATATGCAATACCTGCAGACTAGGAGCTACAGCACGTATTCCCCTGTAAAGAGAATCAATTGCCATGGGATTTGGAACTGGCAAATCGCCCCCCTTATCTTTTGACTGATATGATAACAGATCGGGCTGCCTCCCAATACGGAAATGGCGGGCACCTTCCTCATATAGAGCCTGTACTTCCGCGATCACATCGTCTACAGGTCTATGGTCTGGTCTTCCATAGAAAGGTTCCGTACAGAAAGAACAATGCTTTCTGCGTCCGCATCCTCTGTAAGTCTCAAGCTCACACATAACATTAGGATAATCCGGATGCTGACTGATTATGAAAGCGCCTTTTTTCGACCATCTCCCGATCTCCTGGACAGATCTTGACCTGTCAGTTACGTTTGCAGGGTTTCCTAACTTGCCATCCTTTAGCAGATCATACACGAATGCTTCCACATCAGCCCCGCTACAAAAAGTATTTTCCAGCCCCGATAAACTGGATGCCCTCTTGCCACCCTCTGAACTGAAACCTAATCTGATAGGACCACCCAGCACCACCTTGCCTGTTGCAGTACGGCTGAGGATTTGTAATTCCTGTAAGCTGATAGGTGTGGAGCGGAGGTACTTTCCCGGTACGGTCATTCCGGCAATTATCACAACAAGATCTGCTTCCCTGATAATCTTCTCATGGACCTTGGGGTTGAGCCTTATGCTGTCAATAGCCGAATAGAATATATCCTGCGCAGGAATGCCCTGCTCCCGCATTGCCCCTGCAAGGTACCTGATATAAGGAGAAATATAAGGAGGAACACCAAAACAGGCTGGTTCGTCCACATAACCATCAATGATAAGCGCTTTCATTTTTCCTCGGATGATCTTCAGCTGAAGCTCTATGGCGACAGATGAAATACTATGCATAAACTGGTTGCCTATTTATATATCTTGCACATAACCTTACTAGCTTTAGAATCCAAGACCATGAGGTTATCATATGAGAAGCGATAAGACCAAGAAAGGAATAGAGCGTGCGCCAAACCGTTCCCTGCTCAGGGCAACAGGTCTGACAGATGCCGAAATGGAAAGACCCTTCATTGCAGTGGTCAACTCATGGACAGAACTGATACCAGGACACATTCACCTGGACAAGTTATCAGAAGCAGTGAAGGCTGGTATTCGTAGTGCAGGCGGCGTTCCTTTTGAGTTTCACACCATCGGGATATGTGATGGGATCGCCATGGGCCATGAAGGAATGAAATATTCTCTTCCGAGTCGTGAAGCTATTGAAGATTCCATTGAACTCGTGCTCCAGGGACACCAGCTGGATGCAATGGTCATGATAACAGCATGTGACAAGATCACACCAGGACATCTCATGGCTGCTGGCCGGCTGGATATTCCTACCATCGTTGTGACCGGCGGTCCTATGATGCCAGGATTCGTTGATGATGAATACAGAGATCTGATATCTGTGTTTGAGGGAGTTGGCGCATGCAGCTCCGAGAAGATGGCAGATAATAAGCTCCAGCAACTGGAAGAATGTGCATGCTCCGGAGCCGGTTCATGCGCAGGCATGTACACCGCCAACACCATGGCATGCATGACAGAGGCTCTTGGCCTGAGCCTTCCGGGCTGTGCCACAGCACACGCAGTAGATGCAAAGAAGACACGTCTGGCCAAGACCTCGGGTGAGCGTATCGTGGCCATGGTTAAGGAAGGGCTCACAGCCCGAAAGATAGTCACCATGGAAGCCTTTGAGAATGCCATTATGGTGGACATGGCAATTGGTGGAAGTACGAACACCACACTGCACCTTCCAGCCATTGCTCATGCTTTCGGACTACAGCTTACATTGGACACTTTTGATAAGCTTAGCCGCACTACTCCCCACATTACATCCCTGAAGCCCGGAGGCATAAATTATATGCTGGACTTTGACAGGGCAGGAGGAATACAGGCCATCGTGCAGAAGCTTAGCACGAAAATGCATCTGGATCAGTTGACAGTTACAGGGAAAACTGTTGGTGAGAATCTGGAAAGTTTTGTGGTCCTTAACCCCAAAATGAATGCTCAGGTCATTAAGACACTTGACTCACCATTCCATGAAGAGGGCGGGATCGCAGTACTCAAGGGTAGCCTTGCGCCTGATGGTTCTGTGGTCAAACAGGCTGCAGTCAGTCCAAAGATGCTCAAGCACAGCGGCCCTGCAAAGGTCTTTGACAGTGAAGAAGCAGCCATGTCAGCGATCATGTCTGGAAAAATAACGGCTGGGGATGTGGTTGTTATCCGTTATGAAGGACCAAAAGGTGGCCCAGGAATGAGAGAAATGCTCTCACCAACATCGGCTATCGCAGGAATGGGACTCATAGAATCAGTAGCTCTTGTTACTGATGGCAGGTTCTCTGGAGGTACCCGTGGTCCATGTATAGGCCATGTATCTCCTGAAGCCCAGGAGGGCGGCCCCATTGCTCTGGTAAAGGAGGGAGATATCATTGGGATCGATATTCCAGCGCGCAAACTTGACCTGAAAGTATCTGAAGAAGAGCTGGCAAAAAGAAAAGCAACGTTCAAACCCCCGGAGAAGAAGATCACGGGCTATCTTGCAAGATACAGGAAATATGTCAGTTCGGCAAGTAAAGGTGCTATCTTCGAATAATGTGCAGATAAAACCTGCACTGCTATATTTTTTCGTACACTATCGATAACAAAGATCTTGTCAGAACTTTTGGAGGCAAACAATGGAGATCACAGGTATCTGCAACATATGCGGCATGGCCGGAAAAATGTACACTTGTTCCTTGTGTGGAAAAAATGTATGTTTACGATGCTTTAGCCATGAAAGGAGGACATGTGTTCAATGCGCAGGATCTGGACGCTCAGTTTCTGATATAACTCGTTAAAAAATTGCAGCTGATCCAGATGCATCAAGGCCTTAGCAGATATTCCACCCCATCTTCCACTTCTACAAGCAAAGATTTATCTGAGACCATAAGGTCTACCTCTGCATCGATCTCTTCTGCACTGAACTTTTTTGAAACAAGGCCTTTGATGATAGATCTTTTGATCCTTGCACCATGAGGCAGGTACATAAGAATGTTCCCTTGAAGCCGGGTATTTGCAGACATGCTAACTGTGTTAAAGTTGGAACTGTCATTATTCTGGATCTGCGTTTGTATAATGGCAGACTCCGAGAGAGATCGAGGCTGAGTTTCCTGCATTAAGAAAGACTGTGGCTGCATCTGTACCCCGGAAGCTGCTACATCTGGAGCAACAAATGATGGCATTTGAATATCATTTTCTGAGGATGGCATCACGCTGGAAGGAGGCAACTCAAAGGAAGATATATTTGGATGTTCCATCGCGCCCAGTTCAGGCATGACGAACAAGGGAGTGGAAGGTACGGAAGGTTCAGGTGAAGCTGCGACAAAGGGACTCTGAGAGGGTGTAGGAACATCTGAAAGCTCGGGCATGACGAACGAGGGAGTGGAAGGTACGGAAGGTTCAGGTGAAGCTGCGACAAAGGGACCCTGAGGGGGAGTAGGAACATCTGAAAGCTCGGGCATAACAAAAGAAGGAGTAGAATATTTATTTTCTTGAGCTGAGGGAGACTCTTGAAGCTGATCAGCCATGCCGGGAGTTATTATCATCGAATTCACAGGTGTTTCATTTGTTTCTGTTACAGGACAAACGGCTCCTTTATGCGCCCCCACATTCACGACACTACGAAATGGAATATTGTGCATTTCATCACTGTGAACAGGAAGAACTTTGTCACTCTCCTGTGGAGACAGGTTGACCTGAATATCCAAGATATTATCGGAAATAGAATGCATATCCTTATCTGTAACTTCATTAAGCTCATTGATCATTGAGTAACTATCCACAACAGTAGTTTGAGCAACGGATGTTCCATCTCCATTTTCTGACAAGGGCAAGGAAGATATTTGATAGCTGGCAGCTAGATCTGACTCAGACACATCTTTTGTGAAGAAGGGATCGGTCTTGATACCAACAATTTGATTTTCAATTGATGCCAATCTGGAAGACAGAGATCGTATTTCGTGATGTAGATCCTCTATATCTCCTGCCAGGCTTTCATAAGCAGCATCTGAAGAATAAGCTATGCCTTTTCGGAGTTCACCCTCAATGAGTTTCCTTATGAACAGGCTCTTATTATCTACCTGGTTCAGCTTATCAAAAAGAGCATCTGACATGCTGATGGTTAATCGTTTCATCACACCGTCTCTAGTATATTTATAATATTA
>JAHFZE010000129.1 GCA_020854785.1 Methanomethylovorans sp. | reverse complement strand
GAGCCCCCACCAATTACTGTTATACTCTTGTCAGCATGCTTAAGCATAAATTCTTCAGCTTCTGCCTGGGACAGTGGAAGCACCGTATCAGATCCTTTTACTATAATGCCCTCTTTAGCTGTTGTACCTTCCTTATCTACACAGCCAATCCCTGCAAATGTGAACCCAATAACAAGGAACACAGTTATAAGGATAAGTGTTTTATGAAGTCTTGTTCTTTTGAACATGATTCGTCTCCTCTTTGTTGTATTTTCAATCTGAACATACTATATGTGTAGATAAGTATTATGTAAATACAATATATTGTTCTATAACTTTTATGGAGCTCTATATCATCTATATTTTCTATATAGTAAGCTTTATTTTTATTATTTATCTCTATTTTTATCAGCAATCAGGTATATTTACTCGTTTTAAAACAATCAATTCTCTAAAAGAACAAAAGTGGCAAATAGGGTAATTGAAATAGTAATGGGCATGCCAGATCTACTAATAAAGAATGCCAAGATATTCTACGACAATTATCTTCAGCCTGCAGAAATAGTAATAGATGAAGGAAAGGTCATCAGGATCGCAAAGGAAGCTGATGTTATAGCTGGTGAAGTTATTGATGCAGCGGGTTCTCTTGTCCTTCCGGCGGGAATTGATGTGCATGTGCATTTCAGAGAGCCAGGACTTACTCATAAAGAAGACTGGTATACAGGTTCATGTGCTGCGGCAGCAGGCGGTATTACAACTGTTGTGGATCACCCTAATACTCTCCCTCCTACAGTTGACAAAAAATCCTTTGAAGAAAAACTCAAGCTTGCATCCCGTAAGTCCATTGTAGATTTTGGTATTCATGGAGGAGTAACAAACAATCTTGAAAAACTTAGAGATCTATGGGAGGCAGGAGTCACAGCATTTGGTGAGATCTTCATGGCCGAATCCACAGGTGGGCTTAATATCGATGAGATCACGCTTGAAAGCGCCTTGAGAATATTGGATGAGCTGGGAGCTCTTGCTGTCATCCATGCAGAAGATGATGCCATACGCTTGGAATGTGAAGCGTTATTAAAAAATGATATGTCTCCTTCTTCTCATTCAAGGGCACGGCCTAATATATGCGAGGCCACAGCAGTGCAAAAAGTAGTGGAGCTTCTTCGGAAGACCGCTGCAAAAGGACATATTTGCCATGTTAGTGCTTTTGAGTCAGTAGGTGTGTTAGGCAAAGACAGATACATTGCACGGCAGAAAGGTTTATTACCTATCACATGTGAGGTTACTCCTCATCATCTTTTCCTTTCTACAAGGGATTGGGACAGACTGGGCTGTTATGGTAAAATGAACCCCCCCCTCAGGGAACGCAGAAATGTCAAGTTCCTTCTTAACTCACTGAACGATGGCACTGTTGATATAGTAGCATCGGATCATGCTCCCCATTGTGAAAGTGAAAAAGATATGGACATAAAGACAGCCCCATCAGGTGTTCCGGGAGTGGAAACTCTAATGCCTCTGATGCTTATGGCAGTGAAGAAAAATCTTCTTCCTCTAGGCCGCATGATAGATGCTACAAGTGCCGCTCCAGCAAGGATATTTGGTTTGGACAGGCATTCTAAAGGCAGGCTGGAAGCAGGTTTTGATGCTGACCTTATCATTGTGGACACAAAGAAGGTTACTACTATAAAAGGTGACCTTCTGCATGGAAAGGTAGGATGGACTCCTTTTGAAGGAATCGAAGCTATATTCCCCGAGGTTACGATATCCAGGGGTGATGTTATATGGGATGGTGAGATCTCGGCTTCCTATGGAAGAGGCAATTTCTTACCTGGATTGGGTAAATGTATGGCCATTGATGAACATCATTGAGAATTTTATGGACACAGAACCATAACCTTTTAAATATATAATACTATATTATGTTCATGGTGTTGTGATGAAATCCAAGTTCGCTATTCATACCACTCTAAGCGGCGATGCCATCAAGGTTCTTGAAAGATATGAAAAGGATCTGGGTGCCAAAAACGTAGTATTAGAGAAAGCTTTACTTAATCTGGATAACAGCCGATTCAAGGCTAAACTCGATACTCAGAACATTGATAGATTACTCAAAAGGGTTTCTACTGGAGTGCCTGGGTTGGATGAATTCCTGGAAGGGGGGTTCCCAAAGGGTTTTTCAATTGTAGTGACAGGTCCTCCTGGAACAGGCAAAACCACTTTCAGTATGCAATTCCTGATGGAAGGTGCAAAGAATGGTGAACGATGCATCTTCTTCTCGTTTGAAGAAAGGGCTCAGCAGCTAGTGCAAAACTTCATGAGATTTGGTTGGGACATAGGTAAGTATATTGATGATGGCTATCTGGAAGTATTCGGTATATCCATGCTCACTTCTGAAGAGATGATAGAGATAATCGAGTCTCATAAACCTGATAGGGTTGTGTTTGATTCTCTTAATGTATTTACAGCTCCAGATGAGTTCAGAAGGTCTACTTCATGGCGTTCTCTGCATAGATTGCTTAAAAAGGAAAAGATAACTTCATTGCTAGTAACCGAAAAGACACATGGAATTGAGAAAAAACAGTTTGATGACTATGATTTTCTGGGAGATGGCATTGTTTTCCTTGATTTTATTCAGACAAACGACATCGATACTACTCCAATGCCTGTCATGGCAATACAGAAAATGAGGGCTACTCGCATAGAACATACTCCTCAACCCTTCAGGTTCACTTCTACAGGTATTGCTAAATACCGCGCATTAAACCTCCCTCAAAAGATCTTACAGGATAAAATAGATCAGCGCCGTACGGAGCGGGATCTAGGTATAGTATGATATGAGGCTTGAGATCAATACCATTATGTAAACAGCTCTAAAACTCCCCGCACCTCCTATGTTAATATAAGCACTTCCATTTTTTTCTCTATCTAATGTTAGCACAGAAGCTATGCAGCCTGCCAGTATTCCTAATATGCTTGAAGTAAAGATAACGCTGTCTGCATTATTCGGGGAAAGTATAAGTGCCAGGGGGAGTGCTATTATTCCTGTATAGTCCGGAACCTCTATTCCAACTCCATCTACCATCTCTGATACAAGGAATGTGATCACAGTGATTATCAGGGCTATTTCTAAAGATTCTGTAATAGGACCTGTTATCAGGAGATATGCAACAGCCACTAAGGGAATAATAACCCCTGCAAAATTTATGGTCAATTTAGTATCAAAGACCCTTTCTTTAGGAGTTATAAGTTCTTCTGATACAGGTACACTATATATCTTTTCCAGAATGGTGGCATGCTGAACAAGAATGTCAGGTTTTCTTGTACGCATGCTGGTTATAGGTATTTCTATATTTCTTGTGGCTAACATGAGAAGAAGCATGAGGAAAAGAGGAAAAGATGTTATGGAGCCTATGCTGAGCTTATTCTCATAACATAGAATGGCTATCGGGAGCAGTATTGATCCGAATACTGCAATCATTTTGAGTTCAGAACGGTTGACATATCCTCTCATACGTTTCATTTCCTCGCGCTATGTCTTTGGAATCTAGAGTTGTGATCGTATCAACATTTGTTTTTTCTTTTCCAGGAATCCATATACCTGTCCGTGTGTAGCACCGCCTATCAACATCTCGATGGCGGTTCTGATTATTTGGTTCTGTTCCGGGGTACCCAGAATGCTTACAGTTTTTCCATAGACGGAAATTTTTACACCTATCATGCTTTCCATTATCTCTCTGGTCTTTCCGGCCTTTCCGATTATACGGCCCTTTAGACGTATCATTTCCTG
>JAHFZE010000296.1 GCA_020854785.1 Methanomethylovorans sp. | reverse complement strand
CCCACTTTTTTTAGAGTATCTTTCATACTATTTCACCTCATTATGATTTGTATTCTGCTAAAATAAATATCTTTGTACAAGACAGACATGAGAGTAACTATTGATCTGGCAATAAAATGAAATGCTGTCTTTTGGCCTTGTGGCTGATCAATTTCAGGCCATAAGGGATTCTATGGTCCTTTCCAGATATCTGGCATGGCTCATTTCCACAAGACGGTTTGACACTTCCACAGGGTCTCCCTCCATTATTACCTTGGCCTCATCTATAAGGATCACCCTGTGAGATACCTCTTTCACGAAGTCCATATGATGGCTAACGATTATTATGGTAGTCCCGAATTCCCGGTTGACCCTCTTGAGGGCATTTGTAACATCTCTGAGTGTCACAGGATCCAGATCACCGAAAGGCTCGTCGAGTATGAGTATCTCCGGACGTGTGGTAAGTGCAAGAGCTATGTAAGCTCTTACATGTTCTCCGCCGCTGATCTGGTAAGGTGTTTTATAAAGGATGTCAAGGGGTAGGTCCAGAGCCTCAAATATCTTTGTTGCATCTTCCTTCACATCTTCGAAGGTGACCTTAGGGAAAAGTTTGGCATATATCTCAGATGTTATTTGCATCTGGTTCATGATCTTATCCTTCTCTTCCTCTGTCAGATCAGGTAACGTGTATAGCATATCCAATATCTCTTCGGATACTTCCAGCTCTTTTGCTTTTTCACGGGCATATTCTAGGGACCCCGGACCTTTGATCCGCATCCTGAACCCGATCTGCTGAGCGACAGTGGAATGCGGAGAGAGAGTGAATTCCTGATGCATAATGCTTATCTTTTTTCGCAGTTCCATCCTCCTGGAATTGAAATGTGTGATATCCAGCCATTCGCCATCATGCAGGTAAAGTATCTCTCCGGAACTAGGTGAAGTAAGCCCTTCGATCATTTTAAGCAAAGTAGTTTTGCCAGCTCCTGATTGCCCAATGAGGGATACTATTTCTCCTTTGTATATATCAAGCGACAGATCTCTGAAGTTCAGCACCTCTCCTACCCTTATAAGGGCAAGACGCTTGCTGATGTCTTTTACTTTGATGACGGCTTCTCTTTTTCCTGCAGGAGTGATCTTTACCTGCGGCTGCATATACTTGAGAAAATGTTTCAGTACCGTTTCGGTATTTCCTTCCTCTATTATATGGCCTTCTTCCAGATATACAAGGCGATCAGCAATGTACATGTGCAACTCTGGCAGGTGGGAAACTACTATTATGGGGATGTTTAGTTCCTTTTTCACTTTCTGTATAACGTCAAGGACTTCCTGCTTTGTGCCTGGCCCTGTCATGGTCACAGGTTCATCAAGTAATAACAGTTTTGGTTTCGCAGCGAGCTGCCGTGCAAGAATAAGCCGTTGCTTCTCTCCGCCGCTAAGGGCGCTTGTTGCATGCAGGGCTTTTCTCTCAAGGCCTACAAGCTTAAGGTATTCCATCGATTCTTCGTACATCTCATCGTATGAAGGGGAATCGCTTTCAGGCAACCCTTCATGTCCCTCTTTTCTGGAGTTTATCCTGCGTATGATGTTCTCTATTGCAGGTCCGTTCCACAACCCGAAATTACGCTGCAGATGAATTGCAGTGTTCCGTATAAGAGCCTTCATATCATCTTTATCAGAATCCGGGGAAAATTTTTTTCCGTCAAGCTCGATGACCCCTGCATCAAAACTCTCCACACCCCTAAGTATTCTCAACAATGTGCTCTTTCCGCTTCCGCTTTTTCCCGTTATGCCCAGGATCTCTCCATCATTCGCAGTAAAACTGATATCTTCGAGTACTCTCTTTTGTTCGTCCAGTACATTATAGTCCTTCGCAAGACCTTCTACTCTAAGCATGAGATATCCTCTCCATACGTGTTTCCAGAAGCCATGAAATAGGAAAAAAATCATTATGTCTATCTTTTGATGGCAGATACAAGTTCCCGGATCTTTCCAGTCACATCGGAAGTTTCTTCCACTACCGTACCTGTAACGATCATATCAGCACCAGATTGCACACATTTGCGTGCAGTTTCCGAATCCCTGATGCCCCCTCCCACAATAAGCATGTTGTTTCCCAACGCATGCTTGACAGCAGCGATCATATGGGGAGCTGCAGGACCGTCTGCACCGGATCCGGTTTCCAGGTATGTATAGTGCATACCCAGATATTTGCCTGCAAGAGAATAAGCAACAGCTATTTCGGGCTTGTTCTTCGGAATGAGCCTTGCATCACCTACCCATCCTACTGTGCCCCCGGGCTCGATGATTATGTATGCCATAGAGATGGCTTCTATACCGCTTTTATACACAAGTGGAGCGCCCATAGCTTGGTTGCCTGTTATATAATTTACATCCCTTGAGTTAAGCAGGCTCATGAAGAATATGGCATCTGCGTGCGCACTTACGCCAGCTGCGCTGCCAGGGAAGAGAATGATAGGCAGATCAGTGACTTCTTTGATCTTTAAAATGGTCTGGTCCAAAAGCATTCCAGATGCTCCGGTTGACCCTCCTATCATTATTGCATCACTACCTCCTTCCTTTGCTGCAAATGCCATAGCAGTAGCTCTATCGGGGGACTGAGATGCAGGGTCAATGAGGGTCAGATGTACTGCACCCTCACGTTTAACAATATCGTTCAGGTAATTCTCTACCTGCATTAGCCTCTGACTTCCTTGGATTTTGGACGTAGTGCCTTGCTTCCGCATTTCCTGCACCTGTCTGCACGTGAAGCGTTGCGGGCATTACATTTCATACATATCTTTTTGTTAAGTATCCTGTTTTCTGCTTCTGGGAATCTTGCCATGTTAATTCACCTTGATGATATGGAATAAATGATCCTAATAGTAGGCTGCTTACATGAAGTTTAAGACATATAATTGTTTTGGACAGGCTGCTCATTTCGGAGGCAGCTTGCTTATCCTATCCAATAACATTTCCCTTGTGGTCTTCGCATCGGACCTGCCCGCAGTTTTCTTCATGACCTGGCCCACAAGGAAGTTCAGTGATTTCTCCTTGCCTCCAAGGTAGTCCTGCAGAGCTTCAGGATTTTCCTCAAGCACTTCGGTAACAGCCTTTGTGACAATATCTTCCTCGACTTTAATTAGTCCTTTTTCCTTTACAATGGCTGCAGGGGTGCCTCCATTATCAAGGATCGTTCTGATGATCTCAACGCCGCTTCTCTCAGTGATCTTATTTCCGGTTACGAGTTCTATGATCTCTACAATGTCCTCTACCTTGAAGGCATCCACACTTACGTCACGGTAGTTAAGTTCTCCTTTCAGGATATCAGCTACCCATACAGCAGCTGATCTCGGATCTACCAGGTTGGCTACTTGCTCGTAGAAATTGGCTACTTTTATTTCAGAGGTCAGGGCCTTAGCATGCATATCTGCCATTCCATACTGGCTTGTGAAACGCTCACGTTTTGCATCAGGTAGTTCAGGTAGTGTCTTTATAACTTCGGGAACCCGATCGGCTACACGCATAGGCACCAGGTCAGGCTCCGGGAAATAGCGGTAATCATGTTCCTCTTCCTTGCTGCGCATGGAAAGAGTGACTCCTCTCTGTTCGTCGAAGTGTCTGGTTTCCAGTACCACCTTACCGCCACGGCGTACAAAGTTCTTCTGGCGCATGATCTCATACAGAGCAGCCTTTTCCACACCTTTATGAGAGGATATGTTCTTTACTTCTACACGTTCCCCTCCCATAACGGAAATGTTGGCATCCACTCTCATAGCACCTTCCAGGTCACCATTGAACACATCCAGATATTCCAGGATACTACGCAGTTTATCGAGGAAACGCCTTGCTTCTTTCGGGCTTCTCATATCGGGTTCACTAACTATCTCGATAAGGGCCATTCCGGAACGGTTGTAGTTGATAAGTGTGCCTTTGGACTTCTCGATGCTGCCTATGTGCATGAGTTTTCCTGGGTCTTCCTCCATATGAGCCCTTGTGATCCTTACTATGCGTTCCCCGTCCTCTCCATCGATGATCACTTTACCATGGCTTGCAATGGGAAAGTCGTACTGGGTTGTCTGGAAGCCCTTGGGCAGGTCAGGATAGTAATAGTTCTTCCTGTGGAACTGGGTCTGCCCAACGATGTCGCAGTTAAGGGCAAGCCCTACCTTCATGGCAAATTCCACGGCTCTTTTGTTAAGCACAGGCAGTGCCCCAGGCAGACCAAGGCAGACCGGACAGACATGCGTGTTTGGCTCATCGTTGTGGTAATCGGTGGAACAGCCACAGAACAGCTTTGTGTTGAGCTTGTTCAGCTGAACATGTATCTCAAGTCCGATCTTCACGCCATCAACGTTCTCATATACCATCATGCCACCTCCGCAGGTCTTCTGGTGTGATGTTCTGTGTTCTGCTCGAAGCTATAAGCAGCCCTGAGCACCGTCGCCTCATCGAAATGTTTGCTGATTATCTGCAGTCCGATGGGCAATCCATCTGTGAATCCGCATGGCAGGGATATGGAAGGCACTCCTGCAAGGTTGATGGGCACAGTGTTCACATCTGCCAGGTATAATGCAAGCGGATCTTCTACCTTCTCTTCCAGCTTAAAGGCTGGTGTGGGCATTGTAGGTGTCATCAGGCAGTCGAATTCCTTGAAAGCCTGGTCAAAGTCCTGCTTTACAAGTGTTCTGACCTTCAGAGCCTTCAAGTAGTATTTATCATGATATCCTGCGGAGAGGGCATAAGTTCCCAGCAGTATCCTGCGCTTTACCTCGGCACCGAAGCCTTCAGCACGTGTGCGGGAAGCCATAACATGCCAGTTCTCACCTTCGTTCCTTAAGCCGTATCGTGTTCCATCGAACCTGGCAAGGTTAGAGGATGCCTCGCTCATGGCAATGATATAGTAAGCTGCAAGTGCGTATGATGTGTGAGGCAGGGATACCTGTTCCCATGATGCGCCTAATTCTTCAAAGAGCTGGATGGCATCCCACACAGAGTTCTCCACTGCCGGGTCAATGCCCGCTCCGAAGTATTCGGCAGGGACCCCGATCTTCAGACCTGAAACATCATCAACAAGTGCATCTTTGTACATGGTTTCGGTCTGTACTGAAGTGCTGTCCCTTGCATCATGCCCCCCTATAACATCCATAAGGGCAGCAATGTCTGAAACGCACGTTGCCAGCGGTCCGATCTGTTCCAGAGAGTTGGCATAGGATATCAGGCCATACCTTGATATTGTTCCGTATGTGGGTTTAAGACCCACTACTCCACAGAAAGCAGCGGGACATCTCACCGATCCCCCTGTATCAGAACCAACGGAGATGGGTGCTTCACCTGCTGCTACTACAGCAGCGCTGCCACCGGATGAACCACCGGGTACACGTGCTTTGTCCCAGGGATTGAGAGTAGGTCCATAGCAGCTGGATTCGGTGGATGTGCCCATAGCGAACTCGTCCATGTTGGTCTTGCCCAGGATGATGGCTCCTGCGTCCTTGAGCCTCTCTACTATATGTGCGTCATAAGGTGGCACATATCCCTGCAATATCTTTGAGGAACATGTGGTGGATATGCCTCTAGTGGAAATATTATCCTTGATAGCTATGGGGATGCCTGCAAGAGGTCCGTTATGACCCTGCTCATCAATTTCACGTGCTTTCTCGATTGCCCCTTCCCATATAGTTGTGTAAGCGTTGATCCTGCTCTTCCTTATCCTTTCAAGGTAGGATGCTGTGACATCTTCAGCAGAAGTCTGTGCTATTTTTTCCTTTACCTGTGAAATGTTTGCCCATCCTGTCATGTCCATTCCTCACATGATCCTTGGGGCTAAGAAATTGCCTTCCTGTTTCTTCCCGGTATTGGCGAGCACTTCTTCCTGTGGCATGGACGGTCTGACCACATCTTCCCTGAACACGTTCACGATATCTGCCACATGATAGGTGGGAGCCACGTTCTCAGTGTCCACCTCGTCCAGCTGGCTGAAGTAGTCCAGCACAGCATTCAGTTTTTCCGCATATGCCTGTGCTTCGCTTTCATGGATCTCGATGCGGGCCAGCCATCCCACATGTTCGACCTCTTCCTTTGTGATCATTGTAAGTTCCTCTGTATATGAAATTCTATCTCTTCAGTATATGGTATATAAGGGTTACAAAAGCGTACATCCTATATTAAAAATGTGGGTTCTTTTTACCGGCGTTTTATCATCCGGCGACATCTCTTTTATTCATTGCCTTACAATTATTGTTTATGGATATCGCTGATTACTGGAAGCACACAAAAGCCAAAACTATCCCCGCCACAGTGAAACTGCAGCAGGTATTCTATGAATACGCAATTCCCGGTGACAGGGTGATTGACATCGGATGTGCCTGCGGTGATGTATGTGATAAGCTTGCATCTGCCGGTTTTGATGTTACCGGAGTGGATATCAACCAGGAAGCTCTGAGGCAGGCGGACTTATCCTCAAAAGAAAAGGAACATCTCAGGGATCCCTTTTTCCTGCGGGCAGATGCTTCGCTGCTTCCTTTTGCCAACGGAACATTTGACATTGCCATAATGCAGGCCTTTCTTACTACAGTTGCTACAAAAGAGGAACGCAATATTATTATCCGGGAAGCATGCAGGGTACTGAAACCGGGAGGCTATCTTTATCTTGCGGATTTCGGACAGTCATGGTACCTGAAACTATATCGGGAACGTTACATCAATGATCTGCCCATTACAAAAGAGGAGGGGTCTATTATTGCCTATGACAAGAAAACTGGAGAAGCTGCTTATATTTCTCATCATTTTACGGAAAAGGAACTTGTGTTGCTGCTGGTTGAAAATGGTTTTGATATTGAGTTCTTCAGGAACGAGAAGTTTACGACAAGGACAGGTAATAAGGTCAATGGGTTTGTTGTTATGGGGAAGAAAGAGTAAGGTAGTTTACTATACGTATGGGAGTTATAGATAAAGTATAACTGTTGGATATTTTTTTCTTCACAATCCACTAGATCCCTTTTTCCCACATGATCCTTTGGTCTCAGCCCACTCCTTAATATAACAGCAAGTCCCAATTAAATACTCAGGGAGCTCCATGTTAAGACAACGTTTTGTTCTGGATACGACTGCCCTTACTGACCTGCAGGCAAGGGAAACAATGGGAATAGATAGTCTGTGTGAAGGCATGAAGAATATGCTGGAACTGATCGCTAGTGCACGGCTTAAGCTTGGTATAAGTTGTTATGTACCTTTTCCTTCTGTTTACAATGAACTCCAGGAATTCGCCAGGAACAATGGGTGTGAAACGGATGTCATAGCAAAGATAGACACATGGCTTGTGAAAAAAACTCCCGACAGATATAATGTCATGATCAATTCCCGCATCTTCCACGAATACGTATCCTATATGAGAGAGCGCATCAACAAAGGCATGGTAGTTGCAGAAGAAGCCATCTGGGAAGGCTCAACAAAATGTCTTTTTCTAACAACGAAAGCAGAGAACACACAGCAGATCGAGTTCGAAATAGAAAAAGGAGTCATAGGCCCGATAATCGGGAAGTTCAGGAACAAATACCGCTCAGCTTTGAGATATGGTATTCTTGATAGCGCACCTGACATCGATGTGCTCATACTTGCCAAGGAACTCGATGCAGCGGTGGTGGCGAGTGATTTTGGGATACAGAAATGGGCTGAAGAACTGGGGGTGCGTTTTGTACCTGCACACACATTTCCTATGATATTGCAGGAATATCTGGCTCATTCAGGAGATTTCAATCACCATATAAAGGATGTTTTCCACGAAACTCCTTAGGTTATGTCATCAAAAAAAGGCTGTTCATGTTCCAACCAGGAAAGCTATTAAAGCTGCAAGCATTGCCATTTTGAAGAGCTTTGAAGACTTAGCTGCATTCTTTTCTTTTAGTATGGCGGCTACTGCCACAAAAAAAAGTATGTCGGCTACAAAGACCACAGCCAGATAACGCACGGATAACAGGGATTGTAAATAAGGCAAGGGGCTTGCGAGCACAGCTATAAAACCGATAATAGAAGCAAGATAAGCAGCCTTTTCGGATCCAATGCTTATTGCCAGAGTACTGGCTCCATCCAGCCTGTCCCCTTCTATATCCTCAATGTCCTTGACTATTTCTCTGGCAATGGTGGCAAAGGTTGCAAGCAGGAAAAGCACAGATACTGCTTCAATTCCACCATTTTTATAGAACACTGCACCTCCGAAGAGAAAAGTAGAACCAGTAAGATATCCTACGCTGAGATTACCTATGAGTGCAGTGCGTTTTAGTGTTGCAGCGTAAAAGATGAGCAACAATGAATTGAATAAGGCAATAGCTCCACATATTGTATTGATGAAGAAAGCAATAAGTATTCCCAAGGCAAAAAGCGATATAGAAAAATAAAGAGCTTTAGACTTACTGATCTTGCCGGAAGGTATTGGCCTTTCAGGTTTGTTGATCCGGTCGATCTCAATATCATAATAATCATTTATAGCATTCCCGGCTCCTGTTACCATGAACGCGACCAAGCCCACATATATGGTTTCATTTAGGGGTAAAGTTATTGTTCCAGCATTGCCACTGATTATATTGTATGCTATGAGGACTCCCAGAGATGCAGAAAAGGCAGCCATCAGGCAGTTCCCATATCTTATCAACTGCAAATATACACTCATATGATGTTATCTTTTCCTTTTGACAGCAAGCATTCTATCCAGCGACTGCTTTGCCTTGAACCTTACATCTTCCGGCACAGAGATCACATATCTCATGTGTTCCATTGAAGCTGCAACTGCTCTGAGGTCTATCATTTTCATGTCAGGACATATTGAATAGGGTGATACTGCGTAGAACCTTTTATTTGGATTCTCTTTCTTAAGCCTGTGCAGAAGACCGCTCTCAGTAGCTATGATAAACTCAGTGCATTCGGACGTCCTTACATAATTGATCATGCCTGTGGTACTGAATATCCCATCGGACATATCAAGCACTTCACGTCTACATTCAGGGTGTGCCAGTACTTCTGCCATGGGATGCAGGCTCTTAGATCTCTCTACATCGATTGGGAGGATATGGTTATGAGTAGGACAATATCCTATCCAGGGTATGATCTGTTTGTCAGTGTGTTTTGCTACATGATCTGCCAGATTCTTGTCCGGTACGAAGATTACCTTTTTCTGTTCCACTGACTTCACAATTTCAATAGCATTAGCAGAAGTGCAGCAGATGTCACACTCTGCTTTGATCTCAGCTGTCGTATTCACATAGCATACTACCGCAGCATCAGGGTGTTCTTTCTTAAGAGTGCGCAGGGTATCCATACGAGCCATATCGGCCATAGGACACCTTGCATCTATTTCTGGAAGCAGTACGGTCTTATCAGGGCTGAGCACTGCAGCGCTCTCTGCCATGAAATGCACTCCGCAGAAAACGATAACATCTGCTTCAAGCTCTACAGCTTTCTGGCTGAGCTCAAGGGAATCTCCTATGAAATCGGCAATATCCTGGATCTCCTCTCGCTCATAGTTATGAGCAAAGATCACAGCGTTACACTCTTTTTTGAGTTCAGCTATCCTTTGGATCAGTTCTCTTGTATCCTGCATACGATCACTGCATTGAGTTATTGATTTGATTTATATCCTTTCTAACTAATTGATAGACTTACAGAACGTTATCAAAATGTAATAGTAACTGTCTCGTGCTCTTTCAGGTACCTATTTGCAGTGGGTCTATGATTTTTTTCAATGTCGCAATGGCGGAAAGAGGTGCTAGATAACTGCTCTTTGGATTATTAGGTGAAGGCACGTTCTCGACTTTAGAGGTTAATTTTCCAAAGGTACCCTCCACAGTGATCTCATGGATATTACGGCAGAGTGCAGGATTGGCTATGATCCTTACTTTTGTTTTTTCGAAACCTGTTCCAGCTAAGCTGAGTGTGGCAGCAACATTCACATTTGCCGGGAATCCTTTTACAGCTTCACTTGCCTTACCCTCGAAGATAACTGTCTTGCTTTTGATTTCATCCAGTTTGATTTTATTCTGTATCACATAGGGAGCACCTGCTAGTCCCGCAGGAGGTTTCTGTGTTGTCAGTGTAACGGAATATATTTGTTCGGATGCCGCTGATTTAAGTCCATCGAGCCCTGCAATGGCTCCAGACGGCAAATATATCTTACACTTCATATCTTTTGCGATCCCGTAAACGGTCTTGAAAAGCCTTTCATCAGCAAAAGCCCCTACGCTCATTATCATAACATCGCATCCTGCATGCAAGGCAGCAGGTACTACTTCATAGACAGCCGCCTGGGAAGCACATTCTACCAGAAGGTCTATATGTTTGATCATTTCTTCTGCTTCCATCACTGCAGGTCGAAGATTGACCAAAGAGGATTGCAACCTTTCAACGTTCTCGGCATTCCTGTCATAGATAGCATAAACTTCAGTTTCTATCAAGCCATCATCGATCGCTTTACAGATGCAGGTGCCTATTGTTCCGCATCCGATTATTCCTATCTTGAGCATTATTAATTCCTTCAGGACAGTTATTTGACCCGTAAAGGTCTGTTTCTTTCATTAAATTTCTTAATCGTCCTAATAATTATTTTATGATAATTTCATACATGGATATTAACTACCCAATACTACTTTTCAGTGTCAGGGACCCCTATCCCGGATGATAGGTTGTTTGAAACTTGAAGAGAATTTTTCGTTTCGCCTTCTATATAAAGATATATTATATCTTTTCGGGTGTTCCTTGAAGTCAACGACTCACATGTAACGTCCAAAGGACTGTTGAATGGATCCAGAAACGATAGACGCAGCGATGCCTCGTCCATAGGGTACATGTATGTCAGAACATTGTTTAAGTATAAAAAATACTTGCTAAACCTTAGTGGCAAGAGAACAGATAAACCTGTTTACTCAAATCCATGTCATGAAAGGAGGCAAAGGTAAGGCCTGTGAAAGGTGAAGACAGTGGTTTTGGTTTATAGATATATATGTTTGCTTCAATAGTTCAGTGTCAGCTCAGTGTTCCTGATGGGTCATAGACAGGTTTATTTATTAAAAAATTGGGATTTCATTTCATCTTATAGGAATATATTGTGATCTATCTGATGGCAGGATAATTCATATTATTCACCAGATACTAAATATATATATATATAAAAGTCTATATTTGTATAAAAAATAAAAATAAAATTTACATAAATAAATAATATTTTTGTACAATCATTACGTAAAGATTTCCTATAATACTTTATAATGCTTTATTTTAGTTGATAATACTTTTAAAACAGTTATTTTTCTATAATATTCCTCCTATATTCTTAAAATTTAATTTTAAATGCGATATTTGGTCTATTGTTTTATCAAATTAATATGGATTCTCTAACCATGCTTCACTGGTGATTCTTTTCTATTATCGTTGGAATAACACACTTTGAATAAACTACTCATCTGATTTTAATCGAAAAAAAAGGACCCATATCAAAAAATAAAGAGTATAAAACTATTAAATAGCCTCTAAATGTATTTTGTTGATCTAAATGAGTTCTATTTTTAAATTTAAGGTCTTTTAGTATTTATTGATGGTAAGTATATTTATATATCTCAAATCTAATGCGGATTTATGCCAAAAACGGTTGTTGTTAATTGGACAGAGAACAATCAGCATAAACATATTTGATATCTGTGAGCTATCAAAAATAGCAGGACTTAGACACTCTTAATGAGATTTGCAAGGTAAATTATCCTCGGAAGCAAACCAGATGTCTTCCATGACTGGATCTTCTGCCTTTGAACAGAGTAAGGTCCTTCCTTAAAGATCACGGTTTTGGATATTGATTATGGATGGTTGGATAGGTTTCATATTGTATCTATCCTGGCTATGGGTAATTTGTTCACACCTGGATCCTCTCTAACAAATGATCAACATCTAGAATAAGCGGCTACTTATCACACAAAATAATTCCAATAAATAAAATAAGAGGTGTAAGAAATATATGGTTAATTTATGTTTTAACATTTTTGAAAGATTTAGTGCCCATAGGTGGGCTAAATCCCGTCATGTGTTGCTGGTTGCTTTATTAAGCTTCTCAACAGCCACCTTTTCAACAAAATCTAATTTCTTAAGAAAGAAAAACAACACCGCCTTTAAAAAAATATCATTTTCCGTCATTGGCTTAGTATTTTGTTTTCTGTGTTTTTCAATAGTCGGATCCGGTCTATCTTCAGCAGCAACTGTGTATGTTGCTGGGAGCGGAAGCGGCGACTACATTTGTGACGGAACGAACGATCATATTGAAATAAATAAAGCACTGGCATACGTAAAAAGTACTGGTGGCGGTACTGTTTATCTAAGGGGTCCTAATACATACTGGATAGATAGCACTCTTAACATCGGTGCAAACACAAAGCTTACAGGCGACTCAACTGCTGAAATAAAACTTGTTCCAAAGGCAGGTTGGTCCAGCGGCATTCCCATGATCCGAGGTGAGACCGGAGCCAGCAACATCGTGATCACTGGCTTCACTATCGATGGGAACAGTGAAAATCAGGGCGTTTCTTTTGGGAGTGGATATTACAACCTGATTAATTTTGAAAACTCTAATTACATAGAAGTGTCCCGCATGCGTCTTGAATGGGGATGTGGAGACGGAGTCCAGATAAAAAGGGGTAACAACATCCTTTTTACTCATAATGATGTGTACAAGATGGGTCACGATGCTTTCTATGCGCTTTACTGCAATAAAGGTGAAGTTGCATACAACACCGTTTTCACACGGACAAATAGTGCGTGCCGTTTATCCGGTGGTATCACTGATTTTACTGTCCATGATAATATATTCTATTCTGACGGGGGCGGCACATCAACAGGGCCGGGAATAGAGATCGACAAAACAGGTAGTTCGACCACGTTGCCCTTTAATAATATAGAAATATACAATAATAAGATACATTCTATAAGGGGTTCAGGTATCTGGATGTTTGCAGCATATCCTGATAACGTCATAAGGGCAAAGAACGTCCATATACATCACAATACATTTACGAAAGTAGGACAGCATGCTTCAAATACCGGATATACCAATGCAGCGATCACAATGCAGAATTTTGATAATACCATCATCGAGAATAACGTGTTCGATGATGGCGGCAACGCTGCAATAAAATGGTACGTATGGTCTCCAATTCCACAGCAAAAGGCGCAGTTCACCACTTATGTAAGGAACAATGTCATAATGAACAATGATGGGATGAGTGGAGTTACAGGCTCAGGAGTGGGTATATGGAACACACAGTCATCCTACGCTAAGTTCATAGTTCAGAGCAATAATTTTTACAACAATAAGAATGGGGACACTTATGGCGGAGGCTTCACAATGAGCAATAATGTGAATACACTCCCATCCACAAGCGGTTCAACAGTTCCCAACCAGGTAGATGCTGCTCCTGTTGCAAATGCCGGAGCTGATAAAACAGCAACTGTTGGATCAGCTGTCACTTTCGACGGCGGTGCTTCCACTGATGATATTGGTATAGCTTCTTACTCATGGGACTTCGATGCATCAAATGGCATAACATCTGAGGCCACAGGCAGGACGGCTACAAAGACATATACAACAGCAGGAACGTATACTGTGACACTTACTGTTACGGATACAGCTGGAAAGAAAGCCACAGATACAGCAACTGTGGTCGTGACTGCAGCAACAACGACCAGTCCATCTACACCGACATCTACAGCAGGCTCGGTGTCATATTCCCCTACTTATGACAATGGCCTGCGTACATCATCTCCAAATAGTGTCTTTTCAACTATCAACTACATAGATATTGGAACGAGTTCGTCTAGTTGCAGGGACCTGATGATGTTCGATCTCAGTGGCTACAAGACGACAGATACAATTACCCAGGCAACTCTCTCATTGTACTGGTATTATCCTGCAGGTACCACACGCACTTCTGATACAGTGGTGGATATCTACAGACCCGCAGTTCAGTGGGACCCCAAGTCAGTTACCTGGAATAGCCGGGCAGCAGGTTTCCCATGGAGTACAGCGGGAGGAAGCTGGTATGATAAGAACGGAGCTGCCCAGGGCAGTACACCATATGCATCCCTTACATTCCCTGCCAAGACAGTACCTGGCAACAAGTACTATGACTTCGATGTCACTCAGCTGGTGCAGGAATACGTGAGTGGAAAGTACCAAAACACTGGTTTCTTCCTTAAGGCCAGGACTGAGAGCGGTAATTACATTGCTTTCTACAGCTCAGAGTGGTCTAATGCCGCACAGAGACCGAAGTTAACAGTATCAACAGTTCAGTCCGGCAGTTCAACGGTTCCCAGTCAGGCCGATGCTGCTCCAGTTGCAAATGCCGGAGCTGATCAAACTGCTGTAGCCGGCTCAGCTGTCACATTCGATGCGGGAGCTTCTACTGACGATATCGGTATAGCTTCTTACTCATGGGACTTCGATGCTTCAAATGGCATAACGTCTGAAGCTACAGGCAGGACGACTACTAAGACGTACGAAAGTGCAGGAACGTACACTGTAACACTTACTGTTACAGATACAACTGGCCAGACAGCCACAGATACAGCAACTGTGGTCGTGACTGCAGCAACAACTACCACACCATCTACACCAACAAACACATCGACATCAACACCTGCAGCAACACCTGCAGAAGGCTCGGTGTCATATTCACCGACCTATGACAATGGCCTGCGTACATCATCCCCGAATAGTGTCTTCTCCACTATCAACTACATAGATATTGGAGCAAGTTCGGCTAGTTGCAGGGACTTGATGATGTTCGATCTCAGTGGCTATAAGACTACGGATACAATTACCCAGGCAACTCTTTCCTTGTACTGGTATTATCCTGCAGGTACCACACGCACTTCTGACACAGTGGTGGATATCTACAGACCTGCAGCTCAGTGGGATCCAAAGTCAGTTACCTGGAATAGCCGGGCAGCAGGTGTCCCATGGAGTACAGCCGGAGGAAGCTGGTATGATAAGAACGGAGCTGCACAGGGCAGTACACCATATGCATCCCTTACATTCCCTGCCAAGACAGTACCTGGTAACAAGTACTATGACTTCGATGTCACTCAACTGGTGCAGGAATACGTGGGCGGTAAGTACCAAAACACTGGTTTCTTCCTTAAGGCTAGGACTGAGAGCGGCAATTACATTGCGTTCTACAGCTCAGAGTGGTCTAACGCCGCACAGAGACCGAAGTTAACAGTATCAACAGCTCAGTCCGGCAGTTCAACGGTTCCCAGTCAGGCCGATGCTGCTCCAGTTGCAAATGCCGGAGCTGATCAAACTGCTGT
>JAHFZE010000324.1 GCA_020854785.1 Methanomethylovorans sp. | reverse complement strand
GCCTCCTTATGAAACATTTCGTGACCGTTTTACACAGATCACCTGCACACTTGATTGGGGTTGTAAAAAATCACACCGTACTATTATCAGCCACGTTTGAGAAAATTGCAACATTTGACAGGTCATTTCAGACATATTGATCAAATCGGATTATTTATAGATTATGGAAGCTTTTTTGTGAGTTTACATAAAATACCTTGAAGCTTGCCTTCACGTGAAGTGTTTCACCTTCTTTTCGGGACTAAAAAACACTTTACGCCTTGATAAAAAAATGGGAGTCACAAAATGTCAGAATAATCTTTCTTGTTTGAAAATTATTATTTGGTCTTATTTGCAATATTTTTAGTTTGCATTTTTGGCATCTTATCCTATCCTTGATGTTGCTGTATCATTATTGTGCAATACAAATGCAATAGTCCAAGAAAGGCAGGTATAGCGATGCAGAAAGCGATAAAAATCACAGAAAATATTTACTGGATAGGCGGCAACGACCGTGAAACCGACCTCTTTGAAGGTCTCTGGACTCTTCCGCAGGGAGTATCTTACAATGCTTATCTTATCAATGACGACAAAACGGCGATCGTAGACACTATCAAAAGCGGCAACCTTTCCGACTATATAGAAAGGCTGACATCAGTCCTTCCTGCAGGCAGGACGATAGATTACCTGATCGTAAACCATATGGAACCCGACCACTCCGGTTCTATCAGGATGCTTCGCCACCTCTACCCTGAAATGAAGATCATAGGAAATAAAAAGACCGTGGAAATGATCGATGCTTTCTACAACATCACTGAAAATATCATCGAGGTCAAAGAGGGTGACGTCCTTGACCTGGGTCACCATAAGGTGACTTTTGCGATGATACCGATGGTACACTGGCCCGAAAGCATGGTAACCTACGATACGACAGAAAAAGTTCTATTTTCAACCGACGCTTTCGGTGGATTCAGCGCACTTGAGGGAGGAATATTCGATGACGAGCTTGACATGGTACATTATGAATATGAGATCCTCCGATACTTCGCGAATATTGTAGGCCGTTATTCATCTCCGACTCAAAAAGCCATTGCGAAGGTAAGAGCTCTCCAGCCAAGAATTATCTGCCCGGCACATGGGCCGATACACAGGACAAACCCGAACCACATAGTAGACCTCTATGACAAATGGAGCAGGCATGACACTGATGAAGGAGTAGTGGTAGTATACGGCTCAATGTATGGAAACACCAAGTTCATGACTGACGCAATAGCCCGCTCGATTTCTGAGGCCGGCATCAAGGACGTATTCGTCCACGATGTCTCAAGGGACAACCTTTCATTCATGATAGCTGACATATGGAGGTATAAGGGGTTGGTCCTTGGTAGCTGCACATACAATACTGAACTATATCCCCCAATGGCGACCCTTTGCAGGTCCCTTTCAAACAAAATGATGAAAAACAGGATCCTGGGCATATGCGGCTCCTACAGCTGGAGCAAGGGCGCCCTGGCAGAGCTGCAGCTTTTTGCTGAACAGAGTGGAGACTGGACACTCATCCAGCCTTCGGTCGAAGTAAAATCCTGCCCTACAGAGGAAGATCTTGATCAGTGCAGACTGCTTGGAAGGAATGTGGCGGAAGCTGTAAAAAAGCACTTCAAATAAACAGCTGATTATATATGGCAAGATAAAAGCGGCCCCCTGAAACCTTAGTTGTCAGGGGGCCGCTTCTGTGTCTGAAACTACCGGTCTATCTCGTTGATCTCAATATCCGGGATATACTGCTTAAAAATTCTCTTGAGATCATCCACCTGATCTCGCTCAAAAAGCACTTTCCACCCTAAGCTGTCCCTCTCCAGAAATACCATGGTCCCTACCCTTTTGTGCATCAAAGTGACAAATTGTATTTCTTCCCATTTCATCACTTCTCTGTGGTGGGTTATCCAGGTGTGCGTCTCCTTCACCATCCCTATCGGGGATAAATATACAAGTTTCTGATACTTGAGCGCAAAGAAACTTGCAAATCCCAGAATGATGTTAGGCAGAGCTTTATCTGTAATACCCAGAGAATAATATCTCCAGAGAGTGCCTCCTATAAGATAGACGCCTATTGCCGCAAAGGTCGCGGTCTTATAGTTGCTGGTGGTCCTTCCTGATCTTGAGACCAGGATATTTTCAAGTTCCGGCAGTTTTTCCTGCAATTTAAACTGCTCTTATCTTGCTAAACCAGATCTGCAGGACGCGTCTTTCCGCCCTTAACGGGTTCTCCGTCCTTACCGCGCCAGAATATGCCTATGCCCATGTAGGTCATAGCAATTGCCACAAGCGGGTTGAGGTAGTTTAGGAACGCATAAGGAGCATACTCAAGAGTGGGAACGCCAAGGACTGTCGTGTGGTATGCACCGCATGTGTTCCACGGAATAAGAACTGAAAGCAGTGTACCGGCATCTTCAAGCGAACGTGAAAGCATCCTCGGGTGAAGTCCCTTATCGTCAAATGCAAGCTTGAACATACGTCCGGGCATTGCTATCGAGAGATACTGGTCACCAAGGAAAATATCGCAGACAAAGCAGGAGAGGATGGTCGCTGTGACCATTCCGCCGACTGTCCTGATGGGCTTCATTATCGCTTCGAGCATGACCTTAAGGAATCCGCAGACTTCCATTACGGAACCAAAGGTGAAGGCGCAAAGGATAAGGGAGATCGTCCAGTTCATAGACTGCAGGCCGCCGCGTTCCATAAGCTTGACTATGTCGTTGGCAGCTTCAGTTGCAATTTCAGGGGCGATCGTGATGCCGTTTTCAGAGAGCAGTGCTGCAAGAGCGGCTGCGTCTTCTGAGGCTCCGGCTATTTCAGCAGATAGTGAGGGAGCATAGCCGTACTGCATGATATTGAGGATATCGCCTACTCCGACTCCCTGAATTATGGCGAAAACCACAGCAACCAGAATACCGGCGTAAAGGCTTGGGAGAGCCGGTTTACGGGCTGCAGAAAGTCCGATTACAACGATCGGGGCAAGAAGAGCTATCGGACTGATCCAGAACTCAGCATCCATAAGTGCCTTCAGGGCTTCGATCTTCCCAAGATCCAGCGAACCACCGCCATATTTGAATCCGATAACTATCGTTATGACAGAGACGATCACATATGTCGGGCCAGTCGTCCAGATCATTGCCCTGATGTGCTGGAAAAGGTCTGTTCCGGCAACTGCCGGTGCGAGGTTAGTAGTATCGGAGAGGGGTGACATTTTATCTCCGAAGTAAGCTCCTGAGATTATGACACCTGCTGTCAGAGGTGCAGGGATCCCAAGTCCAAGGGCTATACCCATAAGGGCTATACCAACTGTTCCTGATGTTCCCCATGAAGTACCTGTTGAAAGTGCAACTACCGAACATATGATAAGCGTTGCAAAAAGGAAGATCCCCGGGCTCAGTATCGACAGTCCGTAATATATCATCGTCGGGACTACGCCGCTTGCGATCCATGTACCAACAAGCGGGCCTACGGTGTAAAGGATCAGGCATGCCTGCATGCCTGTCATAATACCGTCGATGATCCCCTTTTCGATCGTATCGTAATCATATTTGAGGTAGAAAACTCCGAAGATGCCTGCAAGTATAGCGCCAAGGATAAGTGAGATGTGGATGTCAACTTCCCATACCAGAACGCTGAAGACTATCAGGACCGCAACTGCAAGAAAAATAAGAACGGCCAGTGCCAATGATGGTTTGCGTGGCTCCATGACAATAAAACTCCCCTTTCATTCAATTAAAAAAAGTTAAGAACTAAAAAAAGCGGAAAAAACATTGAAAAGAAATCGATCAGCTTACCACCTCCGTCTTTTGAAATCATTATCATAAAAAGCGGTTTGGCATAAAGTTTAATGCAGCAAAGGAAATGGACACTGTTATTTTACCTATGTAAGTAATTCTACTACCTTAGCAACTAATCTGTCTACTCTTGTGCGTTCAATAAGTGTGTGCATTGAACAAATCCCGAGAAGGTCTATAATTGGAAAAAGCTTGACAGAGCACGGCCTTGCAAGTATTAATATCAAATATGGCTGTACTTTTCTGACCTAACAGTTCATCCAGGTTCACAAAACATAAGTATCCGGTACAGAATATTTAATTGGGAAAATACCGCTGCAAAGGCCGTTTGACAGTATCTGTACCATATTATATTATCTGCTTTTCCGGCTGAAAGACTAATCGCGCTATGGAGGTATGTTGATGAATGTCCCAATAAAGGTTCTTGTAGAGGGTTCTCTTTGCATTGCACTCTCAGTTGCGCTTTCGTTCGTAAAATTGTTTGCCCTTCCTCAGGGAGGGTCTGTCAGCCTTGGGATGCTTCCCATCTTTGTATTTGCGATCAGAAGAGGCGGAACGGCAGGAATATCTGCCGGACTTGCTGTAGGACTTCTCAAGCTTTTTATGGGAGGATATGTGGTCCATCCGCTGCAGGCTTTGCTTGACTATCCTGTTGCAAATGCCCTTCTCGGAACTGTGGGATTTTTCAAGACAAACCGATACCTGGGAATCATCGTTGCAGCGTCGTTGAACTTTGCTGCATCAGTCCTCTCGGGAGCGATCTTTTTTTCTGCGTACGCCCCCGAAGGTATGAACGTATGGCTGTACTCAATTCTTTACAATGCAAGTGTTGTGGTACCTGAGGCCGTGATCTGTATGGCACTGGTATATTTTATAATGCCGCGTCTGGATAAGATAGGCAGGTAGGTTTTTTATAAAAATACGGATTTATTTCACAAAAAAGGTTGATGCATTTTCTTTTTCAATATAGAATACGCAGGTGCGGGGTTTCATTTTTCCGCAAAAATACTTTTGAAACATAATCTAAGGAGGACTTCTTAAAATGGCTAAAGCAGTAGTTGACCAGGATGCTTGTGTAGGTTGCGAGGCATGCGTAGGTGTTTGCCCGACATCAGCGATCAGTATGAATGACGGAAAAGCAAAGGTAGATCCCGACACATGTGTAGAGTGCGGGGCCTGCGTTGC
>JAHFZE010000046.1 GCA_020854785.1 Methanomethylovorans sp. | reverse complement strand
TTTTTGTTCCATATTCCTGCGTTCTGAAACTTCTTGTTCGAGCAATTTGTTGTATCTATGAACGTAGATCCCATAAAATGCCAGAAGAACTACTACAATAAAAAGGTGAACTATCCACAGCCAATAGAGATGTATGGTCCTTAAAAGAGAGATAGGGTCAGATACTTCAGTGGATGCAGAAGAGGAAAGCTGTAAAAAAGGACCGTATTCTTGTATTTGATCACATGATCCGTTTCCCGCAACTAAATGCAGAAAAACCATTGAAACTATCAAAAAAACAAATAGCATCCGAAACATATTTATTTTTCTCAACATTCACCCTCTGAAATAAGGTGGGAATAATATATACGACCCAAATATATACTTTTCATTAAAAGGAAATTGACTTCCGATCTAATGATAGTGACAAAAACATAAATAACAATTAAGAACTAAGATAAATGCAAAGAGACTAACCAATGGAAGTGGAAGGTGACATAGTATGGAAAAAGCTACTTTTGGAGCAGGTTGTTTCTGGGGAGTAGAGGCTAACTTCAGAAGAGTTAACGGAGTAATAGCAACTGCAGTGGGCTACACTGGCGGCCATTTTCAAGATCCTACATATAAGGATGTATGTACCGGAAAGACCGGACATGCTGAAGCTGTTGACATCATTTTTGATCCTGCGGTCGTAAGTTATGCACAGTTGCTTGAAGTGTTCTGGAAGATCCACGATCCAACCACACTAAACCGGCAGGGACCGGATGTTGGCACCCAATACAGATCAGCCATCTTTTACCACAATGAAGAACAAAGATCATTAGCCATTGGATCAAAGGAGGCAGTGCAAATCTCGGGCAAGTTCAAAAAGCCTATAGTCACTGAAATAATGCCAGCATCAACTTTCTACAGGGCAGAGGAATATCATCAGCAATACTTTGAGAAGGGAGGCATGGGCGGCTGTATGATCCACTAGGGTCATTCCATTCGGATGAATTTAAGCAAATTAGTTCCTCCCTTTTTTCCATGACCCGCTGTTTGCCCCTGAGTGATTATTATCAGCTCACCGGGAACATAAAGGCCGTTTTGCTTGAGCTTTTCAAAAGCTGTGTGTTCCCAATCAGTTACTTTGCCTTCTACGAATATGGGATGGACCCCGTACTGGAAGGCCAAACTGTTGCACGTGTTCGGATACCTGCTGAAACCTATTATCCATGTATCTGGCCTGAAACGGGAGATGCGTCTGCAGGTTTCGCCTGATGCAGTAGGAATAAGTACATATTCAATAGGCAGTTGCTGTAAAGCTTCGTTTATCTGCAGGGATATGATATCATCGATCTGTAGCTGCATTTTGCTCATCGCCTTCTTCATCTGGTAGATACCCGTTTTAGACGTACTGCGCCACTTTTCGGTCTGCTTCGCGATCTTGGCCATCATTTCCACGGTATTCAAAGGATATTTGCCTACAGCAGTCTCAGCTGACAACATCACAGCATCTGTACCATCTATAATAGCATTGGCAACATCCGTTGCCTCAGCACGCGTCGGACGTATGTTAGAAGTCATGGATTCCAGCATCTGCGTAGCGGTTATCACAGGGACGCTACGAAGGTTGGCCTTGTGAATGATCTTCTTCTGAACTATCGGAACATCCTCTATAGGGATCTCTACACCCAGATCACCCCTGGCGATCATAATGGCATCTGCTTCAAGGAGGATGCCATCGATGTTCTGGACCGCTTTCTCCCTTTCTATCTTTGCCACCAGAAAAACCTGCTTTCCTTTAGAGGCAGCATATTCTCTCACCTTTCTTATATCGTCCGCAGATTCTATAAAAGATATACTGAAACAGTCAAGACCTTCATCGAGGGCGAAATCGATCATCTTCAGATCCTTTTCAGTGACAGGTTCCAGGAACACGCTGGAACCTGGCAGATTCACACCTTTTTGTGAAGTCAGCTCCCCACCCACGATAACCTTACATTTCACATGCTTTTCTGTTATTTCAAGACATTCCAGTTGCAGAAAACCATCATTGATATAGATCAGGCTACCCGGGGAAATGCTTTCCGTAAGTTTTGGATAATCTATTGGTATGAAAGACTCGTCCGAAGATTCTGTAGATGTCGTGAACACCACTGTATCTCCCTGCTGGAGAAGAAGGGGTTCTTTTGCAAGTTTTCCGACCCTGATCTTAGGTCCTGGAAGGTCCACGAGGATAGCAACTGTTTTCCCCATCTCACTGGCTATGTTCCGTATCCTGTAGACGATCTCTCTGTGATCGCAAAGCTCACCATGGGAAAAATTCAGGCGAGCTACATTCATACCTCTAAGTATCAAAGCCCTGAGAACTTCTTCAGAAGAAGAAGAGGGACCTATAGTACACACTATCTTAGTCTTATGATCAGCAAGCATCATGGCTACACACCAATTATTTATTAACCATTGTCATTGATGCTTTTTATCATTACCGCATACTGTTTCGAATGCGGTACTTCCGTCCAGCGTATTCTTTCAACAGTACTTACATTCATTTAAATACTACTGCCGTACAACATCAGTACTGCATACATTCATCACATCACATGGGGTAAAAATATGGTAAAAGCAGTATACGAACTGAACGAATTACAGAAAAAGGAGCTTGCCTCTATTTTTGGGGAAGGTGCCAATTTCAAAAGAAAGGAAAGGCACTTTTACACACATGATGTTGGATCTTTGCCACCTGTTGTAAAGACATTCCTGGGAAGAACAGAACCTGCAGCCATAGTAAAGGTAAGGAACGAGGAACAGGCTGTAAAGCTCATGGAATTTGCCCGCAAATACCAAATAGCTATTGTGCCGAGGGCAGGTGCATCCTCAGGCTACGGCGGTGTAATACCCACAAAAGGTGGTATAATTGCAGATGTTACTCCTATGCACAAGATCATCAGCATCGATAAAGAGAACATGAAAGTAACAGTGGGTGCAGGTATCGTCTGGGAAAAACTGGAATCTAAACTGAACAAAGAGGGTCTTGCAGTACAGGCTGTGCCTTCCAGTGCGATGTCTGCAACAGTGGGCGGGTGGCTGGCACAGAACGGTCTGGGATATGGGAGCTATGAGTATGGTTGGTCCCAGGACACAATGGAAAGTGCAAGGGTCGTACTTCCTAATGGGGAAATTAAGGATTTCAGAGGAGACGAACTGCAAAAGATCGTGGGTACCATGGGTACTATGGGTATCATCACCCAGATCACTCTGAAGGTAAGAGAATTCGAGAAGACAGCGGCTATATCTGCAAAGTTCCCGGATGCTAAGAGCATGCAGAAAGCCATCGCCCTGGTAGGCGAGCGGAAAGTACCTCTCTGGTCGGTATCGTTCATCAACCCTGAATGGGCACAGATGAAGAACAGGGCACCTCCAAAGACACATTATGGAGAACCGGTGGAAGAACACAGGCCGGAACTCCCGAATGCCTACATCTGTAACTTCGCCTATCCTGGATCCAGGGATGTAAGTACTCTCAAAGACATCATTAAAGAAGCAGGCGGAGAGATATTGCCCGATGAGATAGCTGAGCATGAAACAGAAGAATGGTTCAGGTCCATGAAGGTCAAAAGGCTAGGTCCATCTTTCATTCCCGCAGAAGTGATCGTGCCTGTTTCCAGCATTGGGAAGTTTTTTGAGGAGATCAATAAAAAGATAGGTCTTACAGTGCTTGTGGAAGGCATGGTTGCCAAAGGCGACGAGGCAGTGCTGCTGTGTTTTATGCCGCACTCAGAACTTTCTTTTAAGTTCAACATGGCATTTCCACTAGCCATCAGTATAGTGAAGATCGCAGAAGAGAACGGAGGACGCATCTACACATCTGGACTGTACTTTGCGAAAAATGCTGATAAGGTTTTCGGGGATAGACTGGCAAAGGTCCAGGAACTTAAAAAGCAGGTAGACCCAGCCGATATAATGAACCCTGAGACACTGACCGGAAGATCCCTGATGAATACAGGACTTTCCATGGCAAAGAGCTTTGAGCCCTTGGCCCGTGTCATAGGCAACCGGTCAGGAGTTGGTGCACATGAGTTCACCGACCAGAAAGGTATACCCAAAGATGTGTTATCCCATGCCTACACCTGTGCTCAGTGTGGTTATTGTGTGCCAGAGTGTGACCAGTACTACGGTAGGGGCTGGGAATCTCAGTCCCCCCGAGGAAAGTGGTTCTTCCTGAAAGAATACATCGCAGGCAGAGCGGATCTGGACCAGGAACAGGTGGATACCTTCCTTGCCTGTACCACTTGTGAGATGTGTGACCATTACTGCCAGCTTGACCTGCCTATAGAGCGTTCCTGGATGACACTTCGGGAGAACTTTGTCCAGAAAAGGAAGATGATGACCATCCCGCCATTTGAGATCATGGCACAGAGCCTTGAGAAAGAAAGGAACATCTGGGCAAACTACAGGAAGGACAGGGACGGCTGGCTACCCAACGATATCCGTGCCAGGATAAAGGATAAGGCAGAGATAGCCTATTTTGCAGGATGTACGGCATCCTTTGTGGAAAAGGACGTAGCTGTGGGTGCTGTACGCCTTCTTGACGAGGCTGGTATCGAGTTCACGTATCTGGGAGACAAGGAAGCATGCTGCGGCATACCGATGCTCGTGGCGGGTAAATGGGACATATTCGAGAAAATAATGAAGATGAACACAGCGAACATGCAGAAAAGGGGAGTAAAGACCGTTGTCACTTCATGTCCTGCCTGCCTTTTGATGTGGAAGACTCTCTACCCCCAGTGGGCTGAGAAGCTGGGAATGCAATATAAGATTGAAGCAAAACATTATTCGGAAGTACTGGTAGGTAAGCTGGATGTGCTGAAGCCGAAGTTCAAGGTCCCGCTGAACAAGGTTGTCGCCTGGCATGATTCATGTCACATTGGCAGGGCCGGATCAGGTGTGTATGAGCCTCCCCGTGAATTGCTCAAGGCCATACCAGGTGTGCAGTTCAGGGAAATGGAGCATAACAGAGAGAAGGCACTTTGTTGCGGTTCCGTGGTAACGCTTATCGATGAACCGAAGGTGGCAGGTAAGATAGGGAATGTGCGTCTGCAGGAGGCCGTTGCCCAGGATGCAGACATAATGGCCGCTCTTTGTCCATGCTGCATGGTGCAGTTCAGGATTGCTGCAAGGGATAACAATGTGAACCTGGAGATCCAGGACCTCGGTGCACTTGCAGCCCGCAGCCTGGGTTATGACATACCCGATACCACTAACGTTGCTCTTACTGCATGGGCCACCTTTGACAAGATGATAGACCTCATGGCACCTGAGAACATGACAGAGATGATGGTGGAGCTGCTGCCTGATATGATAGGAGCCATGCCTTCATACATGCAGGCCATGATGAAGACAGTCAAATACGTACCTGGTATGGATGTTCTCATGAAGCCCATGATGCCGAAAATGATGCCTTTGCTCATGCCCTCGCTGATGCCGAAGGTCATGCCAAAGATGCTTAAGGCAGTGGAAAAAAGAGTGCCAATGCCTGATTACATGCTGGAGCAGATGCCTGACCTCATGCCCGCTGCAATGGAGAACCTGATGCCTAACATGCTTCCGCAGATAGCACCTCTGCTTACACCGAAGATGATAGACTACATCAAGGCACATTGAAAGATGCAATTTTGTAAATTGCATTGGGAAAAGAAAAGGGTGAATAGGCTTTACTTAAAAAGCCTGTTCTTTTTTGGAGACATAGACTTCCAGTTTTTGTAATGTTGGATGCAGATGCATAAATTTGATTTCAACTATGCATACAAAGATCTAACATCTGAAAGAATTACTTTCAATAGCTCCTCTAAACACTGAGCTAATTTTTAAATTTTTTAAACAGAAACTTATAAACGTCCTGAATATAATATGTTGTAAGTGAGTAGAATTTGATAAGGAGTGGAGAATATGGATCTAATAGGATTAGCTGTTCTATTCCTGATACTTGCTGTTGTTGCGTATGTATTGGGTGCACGCGGAATTGCCGGAATGTCAATGCAGGTTGCCAAGTGGCTTGTGATCATCTTTATAATACTGGCAATAGTAACGTTCTTCCTGTGACAGATAACATAGAAGAGATACCTTAGCAGGATATCCTCTTCCATGAACTGTTCCGGGAATATAATACCAGAAAGAATCTATAGATAATTTTTTGGAGGATACCTTTTGCTGCCATAGGATCCCCGAATTATTTAAATATCATCGAAGGTGATGTAATGGCATAAAGTGGAGCATATGGGGATAAGTTCGTTGCTCCACACGGTTTTTTGATATTGAACACATCATAAAGAGACGTATCCGACCATGTCTTTGAACAATATAATAATCAGAGGAGCTAAGGAGCACAACCTGAAGAATATAGACCTGACACTGCCCAGAGATAAGCTCATTGTTATTACGGGACTCAGTGGTTCCGGTAAATCGTCCCTTGCTTTTGACACCATCTATGCCGAGGGGCAGCGCAGATATGTTGAATCGTTGTCAGCCTATGCCCGCCAGTTCCTGGGGCTCATGGAAAAACCCGACGTAGAGTACATAGAGGGTTTATCACCGGCTATTTCCATCGAACAGAAGACCACAAGCAAGAACCCCAGGTCTACCGTTGGTACTGTTACAGAGATATATGATTACCTGAGACTTCTGTACGCCCGCATAGGTATTCGCCACTGTCCCGACTGTGGCAGGATAATAGAAACCCAGAGCGTGGACCAGATAGTGGACAGCATAATGAACATCAAAGAAGGCTCAAAGGTCCACATCCTCGCCCCCCTGGTAAGAGAGAGAAAGGGAGAATACAAGAAATTGCTGGCCGACCTGCTGTCAGACGGCTTCTCAAGGGTGCGTATCGATGGAGAGATCTACTCTCTTGAAGAAACTAAGGATATCGAGCTGGGAAGATATTACAAGCACAACATAGACATTGTGGTCGATAGGCTTGTTATAAAAGAAGGCATTCGGGAAAGGCTTGCCGAAGATGTGGAAACATCCCTGGAAAAGAGTGGGGGCACTGTAACAGTACAGATCCTTGAAGGCGAGGAACTGACCTTCAGTGAGAAAATGGCCTGTCCGGAATGTGGCACTGGTTTTGAGGATCTGGAACCTTCAGCATTCTCATTCAACAGTCCCCAGGGAGCCTGCCCGGAATGTCATGGTCTTGGAACTTCCATGGAGTTCGACCCTGATCTTATAGTA
>JAHFZE010000306.1 GCA_020854785.1 Methanomethylovorans sp. | reverse complement strand
CTCAGGACGTCGTGTAAAGTTCAGAGCTACAGTTATCGTGGGTAACGGTGATGGCTTTGTAGGTCTTGGGCAAGCCAAGGACAATCAGGTAGGACCTGCTATCAGAAAAGCTATTGAGAATGCGAAGATCAATCTGGTACGCGTGAAGCGTGGATGCGGTTCATGGGAATGTGCTTGCGGTCTTGACCACACCGTACCATCTGAAGTAATGGGCAAAGCAGGTAGTGTCATTGTGGTGCTTATGCCGGCTCCCAGGGGTCTTGGCCTCGCTGCCGGTGGAACAGCAAAGAAAGTGCTGGAAAAGGCAGGTATCAGGGATGTTTGGACAAGGACAGAAGGTACCACCAGAACAACACTTAACTTCGCAAAGGCAACGTTCAATGCTCTGCAGGCGACAGGTACTGTGAAGCATCCTATCCATATTCGCAGGGAGGAGGCTTGAGATGTTCGTACTTGTAAGAATTCGCGGTAATGTAGATGTAAGGGGTTCTATTCAGGATACCCTTCACATGCTTCGCCTCAACAGGGTGAACCACTGTGTAGTGGTCAATGACACGCCTCACAACAGGGGCATGATCCAGATGGTCAAGGACTATGTTGCCTACGGTACAATAGACGCAGCTACTCTTGCAGAGGTGTTGACCAACCGTGGTAAGCTTGAAGGCGGAGAACGGCTCACAAACGAGTATCTTTCTCAAAATACAGATTATTCCACGATCGCTGAACTCGCAGAAGCGATCTGCGCCGGAAAAGCTTCACTTAAAGATGTACCAGGATTGAAACCGGTATTCAGACTTCATCCACCTCGTAAAGGGCACGCAGGGATAAAAAAGCCTGTAGAGCTTGGAGGAGTACTGGGGAATCACGGTGAAGACATAAAGATCCTCCTTAACCAGATGAGGTAATATCATGAGCAAGGGCAACACAAAGAAGTTCAGAGGTTCCCGCACCTGCGGTGGAGGTACTCATAAAAACAGACGCGGTGCAGGTAATCGTGGTGGCAGAGGGAGAGCAGGGATCTGTAAACATCATGCTATCAGGGCAATTCTTCTTGGATATGACCAGGGTAAACATGGTTTCACCCGTCCGCCAAAGACCCTTAAACCGGTATCCGTAGTAAATGTAGGTGAACTTGATGAGCTTGCAGATGAGTTGGTACTCGATGGTCTGGCCCAGCTTGAAGAAGGCCAGTATCGTATCGATCTGACATGTCTTGATATCGATAAGGTACTTGGTACCGGCAGGGTCACCAAGAAGCTTGCTGTCACAGCATATGAGTTCTCTGGTGCGGCAAGAGAAAAAATCGAGGCAGCAGGCGGCTCATGCCTGGAGCCTTAAAGGTAATGCCAATAGGCATTACTTTTTCCATTTTTGTAATATAAACAATTATAGGGTGCAACTTTATTAATGTAAACGTATATTTAGGTTTATCAATTGTATATAATCACAAATTCTGTGTTTGCATTTCTCCAGTTAAAGGGTGGAATGATGAGTTTCAAGGAGAGTTTAGACCCCATATTTAAAAAATTACCTGCAGTTGCCAGTCCAGAAGGCCACGTACATTTCAAGAAAAAGCTTATGTGGACATTGGGCATACTTGTGCTATACTTTGCACTTGCGAATGTGCCTTTATTTGGTTTATCTGCAGATTCGATAGACTTGTTCGAACAATATCGTGCCTTCTTTGCAGGGGCATCGAATTCATTGATCCTGCTTGGTATAGGTCCCATCGTCACAGCATCGATCGTGCTCCAGCTGCTTGTTGGTGCGAATGTGATAAACCTGGATCTTTCCAATCCTTCTGACCAGGCTTTTTTCCAGGGTGCACAAAAATTCATGGTATTTGTGATGATCGTACTGGAAGCTTTGCCTCAGATCTTGGGTGGATACATCCAGCCGGATCTTGCTCTTGCTTCTTCCCTGGGTGTCAGTGAAACCATCATTACTATTCTTATATTTGTTCAGATATGTATCGGCGGCGTGCTTATACTGTTCATGGACGAAGTGGTCTCTAAATGGGGTATTGGTTCTGGTGTCGGTCTTTTCATCGTAGCGGGTGTTTCCCAGCAGATAGTCACTGGTCTGTTTAACTGGCAAGCCGATTCTTCTGGCATTCCAATAGGTTTCCTTCCAAAATGGATATATATTGTTCAGAACGAGGAACTGCTCACATTGTTCACAACAGGACAGGGTCTTTTGTATGTACTTGTAAGTGGTGGCATATTGGCACTTGTGAGTACTATTATCATATTCTTACTGGTCGTTTTTGTTGAAAGTACACGTATCGAGATCCCCTTAGCTCATAGTGCTGTAAGAGGAGCCAGGGGTAAGTTCCCTGTTAAACTGATATACGCATCAGTTCTTCCTATGATCCTTGTGCGTGCTCTTCAGGCTAACATTCAGCTGATCGGTCTTTTACTGAGTGGAAGAGGGATCACGATCTTTGGTGAATATGTCGGTTCACAACCAATAAACGGCATCATGTATTACCTTGCTCCTATTAACAGTCCTTATGATTGGGTCCCATCCCTTGTCAGGGAATCTTTTTCCAGCATGGGTGCTCCTGTACCAGCTGTATGGCAGATCGGGTTGCATGTCTTTTTAGATGCTGTGATGCTCATCGGAGGTGGGATCATCTTTGCTCTGTTCTGGATAGAAACAACAGGTATGGGTGCAAAGCAGACCGCTCAGAAGGTTTTCAATTCCGGTATGCAGATCCCGGGTTTCAGACGTAATGTAGGCAGCATTGAAAAGGTTATGGTCCGTTACATTCCGAAAGTGACGGTCATAGGTGGTGCATTCATTGGTTTGCTCACACTTGTCGCAAGTCTGCTCGGTACTCTTGGAGGCGCAGGAGGAACAGGTCTTCTGCTTGCTGTAAGTATTGTTTATCGTCTGTATGAGGATATAGCATCGGAACAGATGATGGAGATGCATCCAATGATAAGGTCTTTCTTCGGACAGGACTAATGGGGAGGTTTCAATGAATATAGTATTATTTGGTCCGCCTGGTGCCGGTAAAGGCACTCAGGCCAAGGAACTGGCTAAGCATTACAATATACCTCACATTTCTACTGGTGATATTTTACGTGCCAATGTGAGGGAAGGCACACGACTTGGGATGCAAGCCAAAGAATTTATGGATAAAGGAGAGCTTGTACCAGATGAAGTACTGATCGGAATTATCAGGGATCGGCTTCAACAGTCAGACTGTAAGGATGGTTATATGCTGGATGGTTATCCCCGTACTATTCCTCAGGCAGAAGCCCTGCAGGATATTCTCGGGAAGATCAACAAGCCTCTTGATGTGGTGCTCAATATTGATGTTCCTGATGAAGAGCTCATAGGCAGGCTGAGTGGACGCAGGATGTGCTCATGTGGAGAAAGTTACCATTTGATGTTCAATCTTCCTTTAAAGGAAGGCACATGTGATGCTTGCGGTGGTGAACTGTACCAGCGTGATGACGATAAGGAAGCGGTAGTTCGTCAGCGTCTCGAGGTATATGCAGCTAAGACGAAGCCACTGATAGATTATTATGAGGGCATGGATCTCCTTGTGAACATCGATGGCACTGGTTCTGTAGAAGATGTTCTCAAACAAATATGTGATGTACTTGATCCATATAGAAAATAAAGTGGGGATTTGATCGTGGCAACCAGTGATTTCAAGAAAAAGGTCGATCATATGCTGTTGGCCCTGGGTCTATCCCTTATGATCGGAATACTTGTATTAGGCCAGGACTTCAGGGATTCTCTGGGTACAGCAGTAGGATTTTTTATGGACCCACTCATTAATCTGGTGGGAGAATCAAATTTCCATCTTATTCTCTTCATAATGGCTGCTATCACAGCTCTTTATGCTTCCCTTATTCAGAAGTATACCATTGACTGGGAACTGATGCGCAATACTCAGGAGTCAATGCGTGTTTTTCAGAAAGAGTACAGAGAAGCTCAGATCGCAAACAACACTGCTGTAATGAAAAAGCTCGAGGAGCAGAGAACAAAGATGATGTCTGATCAGATGGAGATGTCCAAGCAGCAATTCAAGCCCATGGCATATATCAGTATCATTTCACTGCCACTGTTCATGTGGGCCTATCATTTCATTTCTGGACATGCCGATGCCTCTTTGAACTTTCCGTTCTGGGGACATCAGTTGCTTACGGATACTATCCTGGGCCCGATCCAATACTGGATATTCTGGTATTTCATTACGTCCCTTGCCGTGAGTCAGTTGATCAGGAAAGCATTGGATGTTGGTGGAGTATAATGCTTATCACCATAAGTGGTCTTCCAGGTAGTGGAACGACCACGGCTTCAAATTTGCTTGCTAAACACTATGGTATGGAAATTATCTCTGCAGGTGAAGTGTTCCGTACTCTTGCAAAAGAAAGGGGTGTGACACTTGCTGAGTTTGGTGAATTGGCAGAAAAGGACGATTCTATAGATATCCAGATAGACAAACGCCAGCAGGAAATAGCAGCTTCAAGGAATAATATTATACTCGAGGGCAGACTTGCCGGGCATATGGCCCCTCATGCACTCAAGGTGTGGATAAAGGCACCTATGGAAGTTCGTGTGCAAAGGATAGTTGGCCGTGAAAAGAACTCTTTTAAGCAAGCCCTTGAAGAAACTCTTGAAAGGGAAGCATCAGAAGCTCTAAGGTATCAGGAGATACATGGTATTGATATAAATGACCTATCGATCTATGATCTTGTAATAGATTCAAACAGATGGGACCAATTCCAGATAGTGCATATACTTTCTACATGCATCGATGTTCTTATCATCAAAGGGGGAGAGCGGACAGTTGAAAGCTCCTGACCCATCTTATTTCTTGGATAGCGATCACACCGAATTTGTCCATAAGAAGAAAGCACTGACCAATGTTCATTATGGCTGTTCTCCCTATGGACGTTCCATAGAACAGCATCTGCTTATGGGTGTAATTAACCTGAATAAATCAAGTGGTCCTACCAGCCATGAGGTCACCGCATGGGTCAAATCCATTCTGGGAATACAGAAAGCTGGTCATTCTGGTTCTTTGGATCCCGGTGTAACCGGCTTACTCCCCATAATGCTGGGTAAGGCCACAAAGACGGTTTCTGCACTTCGTCTTTCAGGAAAGGAATACATATGTCTCATGCGGTTACATGATGTGCTTGCAGAAAGGGTCGTGAAGAAGGTCTGTGCTGAGTTCAATGGTCCTATTTACCAGATGCCTCCAGTGATATCAGCAGTAAAAAGGTCCATACGTGTAAGGAACATTTATTATCTTGATGTGCTTGAGATAGATGGTCCGATGGTGTTAATGAAAGTCGGGTGTGAAGCTGGTACATATATAAGAAAGCTCTGTCACGATATCGGTCTGGCCTTAGGCTGCGGGGCGCACATGCAACAGCTCATCAGAACACGTACAGGACCTTTTACAGAAGACACATCAGTAACTTTGCATGAGTTGAAGGACGCTTTT
>JAHFZE010000057.1 GCA_020854785.1 Methanomethylovorans sp. | reverse complement strand
TCTTAATTGCGGATAGCAACTGATATCGCCTCCGCCGCTAATGGTGATCTTTTCGATCTCATTTGACCTGAACCTGATACTGTCTGAAAGGCTGTGGAGGACAAGCTGCATGGGCTTAAAACCAGTATATGCTTCTCTCACACCCCTGCTACAGTAATGACATCCTTTTTGAAAAGGGAAACAATATTTGCACCCGAAGGGTGGAATCTCTTTTACCTTTTTAAAGTAACAATATGTGCAGAACCCATTGCAGTCTATGCCCGGACTGCCACCAACATCGGCTACTATTTCCATTTGCATCGTGTGATGCCACATGTATTACTTAAATCTTTGTAATGGCCTGCTGTCTATATTCACACAACCTAACTATATAATTAAAAATATAAATAAACTTTTATTAATATTATTTTGTATGAAAAATAAAAATGTAGTTGTGCACAATTTATTCTAAATAATACATTCTTTGTGTCTTTTGATGAGCCGACATAATATACAAATTTTAATATATATAACTTACCCTGAAATTGAATGCAGAGAGAATATTGATGCAAAAGGTTTAAAACCTAATTAATCTTAATTAGCGGGTAATCCCGATGGAAAATATCGTATGCTTTAACGATCGTACAGACTTTTTTCTTAATGCCTCGTCTGTACGTTTTCCATAATGGATCTTAACAAATAGGAGGAAACATACGTGTCTGATAAAATAGACATTTACGACGACAAAGGTAAGCTGCTGGAAAGCGGCGTCGATCTTATGGACATTGCGCCAACAAGGAATGCAGCCATACAGAAAATCGTCAAAGACACCAAAAGGACTGTTGCAGTTAACCTTGCAGGTATCGAGAATGCACTTGCCAGTGGTAAAATGGGTGGCGCAGGCCGCCGCATCCTTGGCAGAGGGCTTAAATATGACATCGTTGCAAACGCCAGTGCCATCCAGGACTCTGTTGCAAAATTGATCCAGGTCAACAAAGACGATGACACCAATGTAAAGGTACTTGCAGGCGGAAAGCAGTTACTTGTGCAGGTCCCATCCCTCAGGACCGCAATAGGTGCAGACTACGTTTCAGCAAGCACAGTGGGTGCAGCAGCTGTGGTACAGACGATCATCGATATGTACAAGGTAGACATGTTCGACGCACCTATCGTTAAGGGAGCGGTCTGGGGAAGCTACCCACAGACAATGGACATGATGGGCAGCAATGTTGCATCCATCCTCAGCATCCCACAGAACAACGAAGGTCTGGGTTACTCTCTGAGGAACATCACCACCAACCACATTGCAGCCATCACCGGCAAGAAGGCCATGAACTCAGCAGCACTTTCATCCATCTTCGAGCAGGTAAGTATGTACGAGATGGGTAACGCAGTGGGCTTGTTCGAGAGGCACCAGCTCCTGGGTCTTGCATACCAGGGCCTGAACGCTAACAACATGGTATGTGACATTGTCACCAAGAACAAGACTGGTACTATTGGTACTGTAGTTGCTTCCACAGTTGAGAGAGCTATCGAGGACGGGGTCATTGCAGTCGACAAGAAGGCACCATCCGGATACAACTTCTACAAGGCAAATGATGTCTCCAAGTGGAACGCATATGCAGCAGCAGGTCTGCTCGCAGCGACCATGGTGAACTGTGGTGCAGGAAGAGCAGCACAGAACGTTTCTTCAACCATCCTGTACTTCAACGACATCCTGGAGAAAGAGACAGGACTTCCAGGCTGTGACATGGGAAGGGCCCAGGGTACTGCAGTCGGATTCTCATTCTTCAGCCACTCTATCTATGGTGGAGGCGGACCAGGTATCTTCAACGGTAACCACGTAGTTACCAGGCACTCCAGAGGATTCGCAATTCCTTGTGTATGTGCAGCATGTTCACTTGACGCAGGCACCCAGATGTTCACTATTGAGAAGACATCCGCACTTGTGGGCAATGTGTTCGGTTCAATACCAGAATTCAAGGAACCGATCAAGGCAGTTGCAGGAGCCCTCTAAATCCATTAATGTCCGATGTCATGGTATCAAAGGTAATCACAGATGTCAGATACGTCCTCAGACACAACAAAGCATTTGCAGCTTGAAATTGTTCCTCAGCGTTTGCTCAGGCCCGAAACCGCCCAGGGTCTTCTTAATGAGATCCTGGACCTGGAAGGCGTTGTCAGGCTGTTCGTTCACGGTCCCAGATTGCCCGGCACAGTACCATATGGTCCTGCAAAGGGGACCCCTCTAGTACATGATTCCAGGCGCCTCATAGAAATAGAAGGCAAAACAGTGGAATTAATGGTCAGTGTGGGCAGCATTCGTCTGGAAGTGACAGATGCCGATGTGAAAGAACAGGTGCATGAGATATGCGAGAAGATCCTTCCGTTCCCCTTTGAGTTCAGAGAGGGTAATTTCATGCTAAGAAGACAGACAGTCTCAGGTTATGCAAGGTTCGGACCTGATCAGGACCCTCTTCTGGTGGGTATCACTGACCCGAAAGGCAAACTGAAAGACCAGGTATGTTTCATCAAAGATGAGTGATCTTATGTTCGACCGGGAAACGCAAGTTGTTGACTGCAGACATGGCATGGGTCTTGGAAGAGGAGGCGGCCTCGCACAAAGAGGCACGCTCTCTGAAACCGGAAGGTCCGATGTAATTGCAATCGCAATGAGCCCCGGAAGAAGACATATCACGAAACCTGTATGCGAACTTACATACGGTATGCGCCGCGAAGAGATACAGGTCAGTGTCCTGGTACTTAATACAGGATCAGGCATACCTGATACTAACATGGGTTCCGGTACCTTCGGAATATCACCCGAGGAAGTAGCCCAGATCTCAAGACATAAACTTGCGGTCATCCATACGGGCAATGTAAGGGACCACGTGATCAAGAAAGTAAGGAACATACTTGAGCAAGTGAATGTTCCTGCCATTATAGTGTGTCAGACCCCTGTGGATTTTGAGGATTTTGCAATGGCAGGTGTGAAGACAAGGCTTGTGAAACCGAAAGATAACGATATTGTGACAAAAGGAAAAGTAATGGAAATTGTGACGGGAATCACACGAGGCGAATCATGTTCAAGGGAAAAATTGAACGAACTCGTGAAAGCCGTGAAAACCACAATGAAATCATTAGATGTTAGGAGTGTATGATTATGGCATATAAACCACAGTACTACCCAGGTGCAACATCTGTTGCAGCAAACAGAAGGAAACACATGTCTGGCGATGTGGAAAAGCTCAGGGAGATCTCCGATGACGATCTTACTATGATCCTCGGCCACCGCCCAGCAGGCAGCGACTACCGCAGCACCCACCCACCACTTGCAGAGATGGGTGAGCCAGAGTGCTCTATCAGACAGACTGTAGAACCAACCCCAGGAGCCAAAGCCGGTGACAGGGTAAGGTATGTACAGTTCGTAGACTCAATGTACAATGGTCCATCTGTACCATACTTCAGGTCCTACGGTGCAGCCATTAAGTTCAGAGGCGTGGACCCAGGAACTCTTTCCGGTCGTCAGGTCGTTGAGGCCCGTGAGAGAGACATGGAAGAGGTTGCCAAGTTCCAGATCGAGACCGAGATGTTCGACCCCGCACTTTCAAGCCTGAGAGGCGCAACTGTGCACGGCCACTCCCTGAGACTTCAGGAAGACGGCGTAATGTTCGACATGCTGGACAGGGCAAGACTCGAGGACGACGGTATCGTGAAGATGCACAAGGACCAGGTAGGCAGACCTATCGACAAAAAGGTTCAGCTTGGAAAGCCAATGTCTGCAAAGGAAGCAGCAAAGAGGACAACCATCTACCGTGTGGACAACGTTGCTTACAGGAGCGACAAAGAAGTTATTGAATGGGTCCACAGAGTGTTCGATCAGAGAACAAAATACGGATTCAAGCCGGAATAATAGAGGTGACATAAATGGCAGCAGACAAGAAGATGTTCGCAAAACACTTGGAGATCAAGTTCACAAAAGAGCACGGTGCCAACAAGATGGAAGGTGGCAAGATCACTGACATGGTTGGTAAATACTACAGGCTCGGTGTTGAGCAGAACCCAAGGAAACTTGAAATGAAGAAGGCAGGTCAGGAACTCGCCAAGAAGAGAGGACTTGTCGGTTACAACCCCATGATGCACTGTGGTGGTATACCACTCGGTCAGAGAGCACTTACCCCATCCTTCATATCAGGCACTGACATGATGGTGGAGGTCGACGATCTGCACTACGTGAACAACGCTGCAATGCAGCAGATGTGGGATGACATCAGGAGAACCTGTATCGTCGGTATAGACCTGGCCCACGAGACCCTTGAGAAGAGACTGGGTATCGAGGTCACACCAGAAACCATCAACTTCTACCTTGAGACCCTTAACCACGCCCTTCCAGGCGGTGCAGTGGTCCAGGAACACATGGTCGAGACCCACCCCGCACTTGTGGATGACTGTTACTGTAAGATCTTCACCGGTGACGATGAGCTTGCAGATGAAATAGACAAGCAGTTCCTTATTGACATCAACAAGGAGTTCCCGGCAGAGCAGGCAGAGCAGCTTAAGGCAGCCATCGGAAAGACAACCTGGCAGGCAGCCCACATTCCAACCGTGGTCAGCAGGGTAACAGACGGTGCCCAGACCACCAGGTGGATGGCCATGCAGGTTGGTATGTCCTTCATCTCCGCATACAGCATGTGTGCCGGTGAGGCAGCGGTCGCTGACCTTTCATACGCTGCAAAGCACGCTGGTGTCATCTCCATGGGTGAGATGCTCCCGGCAAGGCGTGCACGTGGTCCGAACGAACCAGGAGGAGTTTCCTTCGGTCACCTCGCAGATATCGTGCAGACCAGCCGTGTAAACCCCGAAGACCCAGCACACGTAGCCCTTGAGGTAGTCGGTGCAGGCTGTATGCTCTACGACCAGATCTGGCTCGGTTCATACATGTCCGGTGGTGTCGGTTTCACACAGTACGCAACCGCTGCATACACCAACAATATCCTGGATGACAACCTGTACTACGATGTAGACTACATCAACGACAAGTACAACGGCGCAGCCAAGAAGGGTACAGACAACAAGGTAAAGGCAACTCTGCAAGTTGTCAAGGATATAGCCACAGAGTCTACTCTGTATGGCCTTGAGAACTACGAGAAATACCCAACTGCACTTGAGGACCACTTCGGTGGCTCACAGAGGGCAACAGTGCTCTCCGCTGCAGCAGGTGCCGCAACAGCTATCGCAACTGGTAACGGGAACGCTGGTCTTTCCGGATGGTACCTCTGTATGTACCTGCACAAGGAAGGACACGGACGTCTCGGATTCTTCGGTTTCGACCTGCAGGACCAGTGCGGTGCAACCAACGTGTTGTCCTACCAGTCCGACGAGGGTCTGCCTGTTGAGCTGCGTGGGCCGAACTACCCCAACTATGCCATGAACGTAGGTCACCAGGGTGGATATGCTGCAATAGCATCTGCAGCACATGCAGGCCGCGGCGACGCATATGCAGTGAACCCACTCATCAAGGTCTGTTTCGCAGACAGCCTCCTGCCCTTTGACTTTACCGCACCAAGGAAGGAATTCGGTAGAGGCGCACTGCGCGAGTTCATGCCTGCTGGTGAGAGATCACTCATCATCCCGGCAAAGTAAATCAAAAGGTAAAATACAGGTAGGCTTCGTGCCTACTTTTTTCTCTTTTTTTCATTACGATAGTCCCGTATTCCAGTGGCTTATCCTGCTGCCTTTCCTAACTGTTATATATGATGGAATTCCTTTCCCTATAGTATATTTAAGGCAGACAGTGCCTGCTTTCATGGAGTGTCACCTATGCAATATAGTCTGGGAATAGATGCCGGCGGAACTTTTACAGATGCTGTCCTCATTCGTGATGCGGATGGGGTAATTGTGCAGAAAACAAAGGTACTAACCACATATCCTGATCCATTGGGTGGGATAAGCAGGGCTATCGATGAACTGGATAAGGAACACATCCGGAATGTCAAACTCGTGTCTGTTTCCACAACTCTTTCGACCAATACGATCCTTGAGGATACTGGATTTCCTGTGGCTGCTATCCTCGTTGGGGATTATGCTATACCACAGGAGGGTTTTCCCACACCTAACTATATCATGGTTAATGGCGGACATACAAGCAATGGTGAAGAGGCTGCTTCCCTGGATGAAGAAAAAGTAAGGAAGTTCGCTCTGGAGGTAAAGGACAAGGTGGCTGCTTTTGCGGTTTCTGCCTTCTTCAGCAATAGGAACTCGGACCATGAGCTCAGAGTGAAGCATATAATCACAGAACTAACGGGACTGCCGGTGGTATGTGGCCATGAACTGTCTCAGGAAGTAGGTGCATATGACCGTGCGATAACAGCATATCTGAATGCCCAGTTGCTGCCCATCACACACAATTTCATACAGTCCATACTGAAGGATATTCGTGCAAGAGGGATCGAAGCAAACCTTCTCATGTTGAAGTGTGACGGTTCTGTGATAGG
>JAHFZE010000158.1 GCA_020854785.1 Methanomethylovorans sp. | reverse complement strand
GGCATTTGAACAGCTTAAGAGAAAATTAGAGCAGGAAGGCCTTTTTGAACAGGGGCGGAAAAGACCTGTACCCAGGTTTCCCACACGGATCGGTGTCTCTACTTCTCCAACAGGGGCTGCAGTCCATGATATCATCAATGTGCTGAGCAGAAGATATCCGGTGCATGTGCTTTTGGCACCATGCCTTGTGCAGGGGGATGCTGCTGCACAAAGCATTGCTGATTCCATAGAGCTTCTAAACAGAGCAGATGTGGATGTTATAATAGTTGGCAGGGGTGGCGGCTCATTGGAAGATCTGTGGCCCTTCAATGAGGAGATCGTAGCAAGGGCCATTTTCAATTCAAGGACACCCGTGGTTTCTGCCGTGGGTCACGAGACAGATTATACAATTGCTGATTTTACCGCTGATCTAAGAGCCCCTACACCCTCTGCAGCAGCAGAGCTGGTTGTTCCGGACAGGGTGGAATTGAAAAGGTTCATGGATTCCATGCTACAGAGGCTTGAGTATGCTGCAACTCGTATGATTGCTGACCTTAACTCCAGGCTTGGTCATGCTTATGATTCCCTGAATACTGAAAAACTTCAGGAAATGATCGATCAGCGCTATCAAAGGATCGATGAACTGGTCACAGCTATGGAAAAGGATCTGAGATATGATCTTGGGTCCAGGGAAATGCTGCTTAAAGCACTGGCGGGCCGTATGAACGCAATGAGCCCTCTCAACACTTTGGAAAGAGGGTACTGCATAGCAATGTCCAATGATGTCGTTGTCAGGAGTGTCGATGATGTAACACTAGGCTCCCGACTTGATATAAGGGTCACAGACGGCACTATAATTTGTGATGTTACAGAAAAGGTTGAGATAGAAAATGGTACGCAGGAGGAAGAAGATGGATGAAAGTCCGAATGAAGACCGCACTGAAGAAAGCATGGGCGAAAGCCTGAGCTTTGAAACCGCTCTTGAACAGCTGGAAGAGCTTGTTGAAAAGTTGGAAAAGGGTAACCTGACCCTCGATGAAAGCCTTGAGACCTTTGAACAGGGCATGAAGTTTGCACGTGTGTGCAGCCAGAAACTTTCAAAGGCTGAAAGAAAGATCGAACAACTGGTCATGGAGAACGGAGAGCTCAGGGCAAAGCCTTTCACTAAAAGCCAATAATTACCCTTTGAGCCAATAAATCCAGTTCTGCTACCATTCAATCCTCTTCAAAATATCTCTTTGCAAGCAGGAACGTACTCGATAATACCAGTACGCTTAAAAATACTGCTATTATGCCACTTTCGGCAGTGAAGTCCTGCCAGGAATGTACAGAGGCCCACATGCCGCTTCTGGTGACAAAGGTCGCGAATACGACCAGAATGAAAGAGCCTACAGCAAGCAGAGGTGCAACAAAACCATATTCTCCGTACCTGTAACGCAACTGGGCATGGAGGTATGCCGTTGCGGTTATCCAGGGGATGAGCGATGACGTTTCTACAGGGTCCCAGCTCCAGAACCATGCTCCCCATCCCAGCACTTCATAGGCCCAGAAGCCTCCCAGCCCGATGCCCAGCGTGAGGAACAGCCAGGAGATCCTCATCCAGTTAGTTGCAATGGATTCCCAGCGTTTATCATGCGTCAGTAAATTGCCCAATGCCGCTGCAAAGGGTATTGTGAAAGCGGCATACCCAAGGAAGAGCGTGGGTGGGTGCACTGCCATCCAGGGGTTACGCAGCAGGGGATTCATGCCCTGACCATAAGGCACATCATACATCTGTACGAACGGGTTCCAGTTAGTGATTCCAACACTGCCGTCGGAAAGCACATGATATGCCGAGAACGGGTTCTTCAATACCAGCAGTCCCAGGAACACGCATACAACAGACAATGATATGAGGCGTGTGATCTGCATCAATGCAGTCCCTGAAAGGCTTATTCTATGGGTGTGCTCTACTATCGCAAGCATTGCCATTATAGATACTGCCCATAACAGCAGGGACCCTTCCTGACCAGCCCATAATGCAGATAGCCTGTAATACCACTCAAGATCAGCGCTGGAGTGCTCGAATACATATGAATAGGAGGCATCGACCGTATAGAGAAGATATATCAACAATATTATTGAGAACCCAGCAAGCGTAAAACATGCTATTTCCATTTTATGTGAAAATGTAATAAAAGAAGTGTTGCTCTTCCGAAATCCCATGTACCCCAAAAGAACAGCAACTATGCCTGTAACTAGGGAAAGCCAGATTAAGACCATTCCAAGGTTCATGAATTGTCCCTCCTGTTCTTCCCGGACCGCAGTCTTCTGATCTCCTGCTCCATTATTCTTTCATATCTTTTTTCAAAGAAAGCCATATCCTTTTCTTTACCAGATGGTTGCACCATTGTCATGCTCTGGCGAGGGTTGCGATGTTCCACAATAAGTAAAGCAATGATCCCCAGAGCCATCATATAGATGCCTCCCCAGAGAAGGTTTATGAAAGGAACTATACGTACATACATGTCAACTTCTCCGGTCTTTTCATCAAGGGCTCTGGGTGCAATGAACAGTTCTTCAGCAAGCCCTCTATGGATGTATGTCGTGGTGTAGGTCTGTCCCCATTTGAAGTCAGTGATATATTCCACACTGCCGCTTCTGGAATATCTGTTCTGGTCATATATGTCAAAATCTATCCTTGTGATGTAGGAAGACGCCTGACGGTCCTGGTAAGGTTCTCCCTCCAACCTTGATACCATTGAAGTGATCTTGAGGCTATAGTCCTGTATATTCCTGTCACCCATTTCACCAGCCTGATATACTGCCGAATCCTCCAGTTTCATATTGGAGCTAAGCACTACACCAAGCAGGATGCATAATATTCCCAGATGGATCAGATGAGCTGAAAGTCCCCTGTATTTACCGTATCCTTTCTTATCCCTGGCCGTAAGCCAGATCTTATAAGCCGTGGCCATGAAAGCTGGTATTATCAGAGCCATAGCCACATCAACTGCTGTATTTGAGAACGGGGACACGACAACAGCTGATATTAGGAGCAGTAGAAGTGCAGAAGTTGCTGCCAGGACTTTTTGGGGTCCGACTGAACTGACCAGTAAGCATATCGTAAGTGCCATGATCAACAATACAGTAGGAAGGGCAGTCCTGGGGTTAAAGTACTCAGAACCCAGCATGATCTCTGTGCCACTTAGGATCTTGGCAAGCAGAGGTGTCACCATACCTGTCAGTATTACCATTGCAAGCAGGATAAATGATATTACGGCGGCAAAGATGGTACTCTTACTTGTCAATAGGCTCTCTTTTTCTGTCATTTCGGATCTCTCATGTGAACCTGCATGTATGCTCGCCCTATATATAGAATATATGATACGTATAGGTGTTGTAGTGCAGTGGAATTTTATTGTAGTTATTCCATCTAATGACTACATTAGATCATAAATTCCGATGCCACATTTTCGGTATCTTAAATACCGATGGCGCCTATATTTGAGAAACTACAGAACTGAAATGGGTTGTTAGTACGATAGAAACAGTGATCATAGCTATCTGGCTGATGTTGCCTGCCTATATTCCTAATTCCATGGCTGCGGTCTTTGGCGGCGGGCGCCCCATCGATGGAGGCCGGATCCTGAAGGATGGCAGGCGGATCTTAGGAGATGGCAAGACTTACAGAGGTCTGTTTGCAGGTATAGCATGCGGTGTGCTCTTAGGTCTGTTTCAGATGCTCTTTCTGACTCCTGCATCGGAGTTGCTGCATATTTCCTTACCCTCTTTCTCAGGCAGGGGGTCTACAACTATGGTGATCCTTTTATCCCTCGCTTCTGGCTCTCTTTTTGGGGATATGTTCAAGAGTTTCTTCAAGCGCAGGCTTGGAATGAAAAGAGGGGCTTCATTGCCACTTGTGGACCAGCTTGATTTTGTACTGGGCGCGTGGGTATTCACATACCTGTCCTCTCCAGGATGGTTCGCTATCAATTTTACCCGAGATATAATGGTAGCTGTGTTGGTCCTAACTCCATTGCTCCATCTTACAACAAATGTTGTTGGTTACATTATAGGGGTGAAGAAAGAGCCCTGGTAAACTTTACTCTGCATCTATTGATCATGGGTGATCCTTATGGATATAGAAAATGATAGAAAATCTCTCCTCATATCTGCCCTCAAAAAATGCGGGGCTGTGAAATTTGGTGATTTTACACTTGCCTCGGGCAAGAAGAGCAAATATTATATTGATATCAAAAAAGCCAGCACCGATCCAGCTACTTTAGCGGTGATAGCAGAACAGGCGGCTTTTCTGATAAGTAATGAAGACGTGGATATGGTCGGCGGTGTAGCTTTGGGGGGTGTCCCTCTTGCGACGGCAGTTTCGCTTAGCTCTGATCTTCCACTTTTGATCGTCCGTAAGGAAGAAAAAGGATATGGAACAGGGGGTCGTTTCATAGGTGATCTAAGGAAAGGTTCCCATGTGATCTTGATAGAAGATGTGACCACCAGCGGTGGATCTGTTAAGGATGCAATAGCTGCCATCAGGGGAGCCGGCGGTTATGTGGATGTTGTCATCACTGTGGTAGACCGCGAGGAAGGAGCTCAACAGGGCCTTGCAACCCTTGGTGTAAAGCTTGTTCCTCTTGTAGGTGTCAGTGACCTTATCTAATGAGGGATAGGATAAATAAGTAAATTATTTATCTGAATATGAGAAAGAGTCCGTATTATTTAGTTGCATCTATCTTTACCAAGGTCCAATATGACCTACCAATGAATGGATATCAGCTGTGTTCAATGTGATGATCAGGTAACGATTGGAGAATGTCACTTCAATATTAAAAAGAGTTTTCAATTAATGAGGTTTTATAAATGAATGTTCTAGTTGTTGGTGGCGGGGGCAGGGAACATGCAATTGCAGCATCTATTGCTCAAAGCAGAAAAGATCCTATCATCTTCGCTGTGATGGCGAAGAAGAACCCTGGCATTGCAGGGCTTTGTCAGGACTTTCTCCTGGAAAAAGAAACTGATGTGAAGAAAATTGTTGCTTATGCAACTGCAAATAACATTGATCTTGCCTTTATTGGACCAGAAGCTCCTCTTGCATCCGGTCTTGCAGATGCTCTGGAAGATGTAGGCATTGGGGTAGTTGGTCCCAGAAAGGCAGTGGCTCAGATCGAGTTCGATAAAGCATGGGCCCGTAACTTTATGAGAAAGCATGGGATCGAAGGCTGTCCGGTATTCGAGGTCTTTACTGAGAAAGAGCCAATGTTCGATTTCATTGCAGAGCTGGGTAATGTGGCCATCAAACCAGCAGGTCTTACCGGAGGCAAAGGAGTTAAGGTCATGGGCGATCAGCTTCCCACTGTAAAAGATGCTCAGGAATATGCTGCCCAGCTTCTTGATTCCGGAAGTGTGGTTGTGGAGGAGAACCTTGTAGGAGAGGAGTTCACATTACAGGCATTTGTTGATGGAACACATCTGGCTTTCTCGCCTACAGTGCAGGACCACAAGCGAGCCTTTGAAAATGATCTGGGACCTAATACAGGCGGAATGGGTTCTTACACCGATGCAGGAGAGGTCCTGCCTTTCCTGTGTGCTGAAGATGTGGCGCAGGCAAAAAAGATCATGCAACAGACTGTCAAGGAACTCTACACAGAGACTGGTGTGAAATATAAAGGCGTGCTGTACGGTCAGTTCATGGTCACAAAGAAAGGTCCCCGTGTAATAGAGTTCAATGCAAGGTTCGGTGATCCGGAAGCCATGAACGTGCTACCTATTCTGGAAACGGATATAGTGGACGTTATGTCTGCTGTGGTGGGTGGTACTCTT
>JAHFZE010000151.1 GCA_020854785.1 Methanomethylovorans sp. | reverse complement strand
CAATACTTAAAATAGATTCCTTCATACTTAAAGGCATGATAGAGAATCCTGAACTGCAATGTATCGATGTCCTTGCCAGAGAGATACTGGTGGCAGCACGTACAGCTCCAAAAGCCAAAGGTAAGGATGACCTTATAACCGGTATCCTGGAGCATGATGAAAAGGAAACGCTGGCCAGATTCATGGAAGGTATGGCAGATGAAAGGGGAGAACACTTCGCTTTTTTTAAAAGAGATGCAAAGAATATAAGAAGTGCAGATGCTGTGGTCCTCATTGGGTTTAGGAATGCAGGTGTTGCTGGACTCGATTGTGGCGCATGTGGCTATAAAGAATGCGACCAGATGCTTGAAGCACAGAAGGTAAAAAAGGATTTCAAAGGCCCACAATGCAGTCTTAAATATATGGACCTGGGAATAGCTCTGGGATGCGCTGCCGCCAAGGCAAAAGACCTATGCCTGGACAATAGGATATTTTACAGTGCGGGCACTGCAGCCATTGCAGCAGAGATGATAAAGGCCGACATCGCCATGGCAATTCCTTTAAGCGTTAAGGGCAAGAATATCTTCTTTGACAGGAAATGGCCTTAAGTTTCAGACAAGGCCACGCCGCCTTTCACTGCGGTATTCTTCAAGCAGGGATGTCAAATGCTGATGTTCCTGTTCACGTTTCTTTTTCTTTGCATCTTCCTGCCATATGGATAATGCCTGTTCCAGGACTTTGGGCTCCACAATAGCAAAATCATCGAACCTTTGAACTTCTACATCTTTCAGAAGGGGGACGTCCCCCTGGAAAAAAGCTTCGTTTGCCGCATGTGAAATATCATCTTTTACGATCACAGCCTTTATACCTGCTTCCACCAGTATAGCTGCTGTACCGGCAGCACCTCCGCTGGAGTCTTCAAGCAATATCACATCCCCTTTTTTGATACCATACATGTCCATTGTCTGCTGGATGGCCTCTTTTGTAAATGCTGCCACCACTTTTACCGGCAAGCCCTCACCTTTGATCTCTTTCTTGCGGATCTGCTTCATTTTCTTTATATGCTGGCGCGTATCCTGAAGAGCCTGCTTTGACCTATTAAGTTCTGTATTGAGCCTTGAGATCTCAGAATCACGTATACGGATCTCTTTTTGTTTACGCAGCTCCATAGATTCGGCTTTCTTCAGCTTGCTTATACGACCTTCCATTTCTGCTATACGCCGATCTTTTTCCAAATTAGCTTCTTTCAACTCCTCCACATATTCCTTGAGCTCGTTTATCAGGCCGTTCTTCTGCCTTATAAGCTCCTGGAGCCTTTTTGTCTGCTCATCGGCATCAATGCTATCCCCTGTTGCAGATGTGGTTTCCGATCTAGTGGGAACAGGAACAGCAGTTACTTTCTCTATAGCCTCTTCTATGGAATAGCCATTGATCACATGGTGCTTTATAAGATCCACATCTGCAAACCGAGGAGCTTTTTTCTCCACTCTGCTGAACATGTTCTTGTAATTACGATAGGTATTGATGGCAGCCGCCAGAGAATCCCTTTCATGGTCATTGGAATAACCGAATGGTCTTGCCATTGCGATCTTCTCCTCGGCACGCAGTTCAGTGCCAGGAGTACCCAGTACGGCCTTAAAGCTGCGGCGTATCTTCTCCACAGCCGCAGGTGTCGGATAGACATCTGTTGCAACAATAGCAGGCTTTCCGTGATCTGAGATCAGCTTGACCACCTGATCATGAGAAATACCCCTGAAACTGCTGGAAAAGAGAAGATCACCTTCCAGAGACAGAATGGCTATCCCTACTGTGGTACCGGGATCAATACCAACGATGGTGTATTTACGCTTGGATGGTATTAGAGGGATATATTTGATCTTATCTCTTTCAACATTGCGGATAGTAACCTGCACGTCTGCATTAATGGAAGGATACACCGGCATCTGCTTGCGGCTGCTATTGACCATGAACTCTGTGCGCACATACCCACCGAAACCTTCTATGGACCTTGAAGTGAAGGTAACACCTGTATCTTTTGAGAACTTACGCAATATCTGCTCTATCAGACGGCTTTTCTCCTTGACAGCTCCATGGACCTTACGCCTGTATCTGTTCTGGCTCCACCCGCCTCTTCCCAGTGACCTTGCCCGGCTGACCTTGATCTTTGTAACATCTTCAAATAAAGAAACCTCACATCCGACACTCATAGCTGCAAGGCGTGCACATGCTTCAGCTTCGTCACCGGGGCTGAACTGGTTCATGGAAATACCATGCTCCTGGGCTAGTTTCAGGAGAGGCTGCTGGTGCAGACCGCCTGTTACCTGAATAAGCCTTGTGGATCCCGGCAATTTATCAAGAAAGCGGATGAGATCACCTTTGTCCTGAGCAAGTTCGAATATGTTATCCACTGCGATTTGATCAGGCTTGTCCTCCTGCACCATCTTAAGGATACGGTTCCTGCTGACCATGTTGTGGCGCTGTACCTGGTTTTCTTTAAGGATGGCCACAGCATACTTGGGAACGGCCTGCGCCCTTGAGGAGCCTTTTGCAATGTCAATGCCGTAAATGATGCCGCTATGCATACATTGTATTATTATTGATTTGCTGGGATATAATTGTGTTCACTGACCTCTTACATATGCCACTGAGCTTGCAAGTTCTGCCTCCAGGTCATATTTACGTTTGAAGAAGGAGAGTATGTTAGATATATCCCTCTCTAGCAATTCATCAGCATGGGGATGGGAAGGTTCCACATACTGTGGCCAGTCTATTATCTGTACACCTCCCTCATGCACGAAAATATTATACTCGCTCATATCAGCATGAATAAAACCTTTAGCATAGGCCAGTTCCAGTTGCCTGAGTATCTCATCCAGGAACCATAGAGGATCCTCTAGCTTTGTTTTGTACAACAAAGAGCCTTGAGCAATGTCCATAACAAGTGCATGCCTATTGTGATCGATGAGCCTTGGAACAGATACTTCCGGATATAATTTACTTATAACATCTGCCTCACGTTTAGCTGCAAGACGGGCTGCGTATATCCATGACATGTGCTCCCGATCACCTATATGGCCACGATTACGTTTTACCTGGCTGAAACTGGTACGACCCTCCCTGTGGAACTTGATCACCACACCTTCCGGATCACCAATCCCGAGTTCTGATTCCTTTATGGCTTCAAGTACCACGGATTCCTTGCCGACACCGATCTCATTGCCGATGGCACTGATAGTCTTCCTTTGCACGAACGTATGCAAGGCAAGGGCATCATATCCTTCAAAATATATCTGATAGCCTTCATAGGGAACATTTGTGAAGGATAACAGTTTCAATTTTGCCAGTTTCTTAAGCCTGAAAGAAAGGTTATCATAGGTCATACGTGTGTACTTCATCACATTCTCAACAGGCACCCACTCGGAATTCTTCATTCCTATCTCTATGCCTGTAAGGATACGTATGTCCTTATTGTCCAGTTGTTTAAATACTTTGATAACTTCGTCTATCATTCTGTTTTTTATATGGCTGGATGGTTTAGATGATTTGTGGTTGCAGGATGAGAAGTGAGTTGAACCTTATATCTGATCTCATGAACGGAAAAAAAACCTGCTCAGGCTTGTTCTGCTACTTGCTGGCAGATAATGGTCTTCAGTTTCTCAGGAGCTGCCTTCCTGGGATCGCTGAGATAGATCTCATGGTGCTCACCCCATAAGGGAATATCCTTTATCCTCTATGAACTGATGCAGTTTGCGCATCGTAGGAGCTTCAGAGGCATACGGGCCTATATGCATGATCTGGGCCGACAGGCCTTCATCATACGTCTCAAAGCGCGTTTTGGAAAGGGCTGGAAGATCATTCTTTTTCTGAACCTGCTCAAGAGCCAGTTCAACCATTGTTCTTGTAACAAAGGTAGGCTGCATGATCATAGATGCCCATTTTCATGTATCCTTATTTTTCAGACTGGATTCTGCCATATTGTCCATCCACCATAAACCTTCAAGGGGCATAACGACATGATCAATAGGATCTGGACTCTTTTTTCACAAGGAACTTCAGCACATAGGACATGGCATACAGAGCTTCAACTGACTCCATATATTCCTTCGAGGTATTGGGATCCCCCATGCCATCGATAATAAGATAGGACATAGGAGGCACTTCCACTAAGGTTACTTCTTTTGAGGACGGATTGTAAAGCTGTTTCAACTTCTTTTTAAGATCCGTCTTCATCCAATCACCTGAAGTTTTATTTTTCCACCTGGAAAATTAAGTAGATAGACTTTTCTTTAAGGCCATTGGTATATAGATGATCGCACCTTACCCTGGGAGAGAGCTTATTCAACTTGGAATTTGTGTACAAATTAGAACTGAGAATATTTTACTGCTGCCTCAGCTTGAAAGGTCGATCTTTTGAAGACAGACTACCTTTACCTTACCTGGAAGCGACCGGGTAACGATAGCAAGCAAGTATTTATTTTCCATACAATGACTTGAATGATACAGACCGGACAGGTCCAGTTTCCTGGATAGATTGGAGAACATCGTTTCATTTGATATTTTACAATACGCTTCCTTCAAGGTCCATCTGGAAAGAAAATCATAAACGTGTGCAGAGGGATTGCTGTCAGACAATGTTCTGTCAATTGACTTTGAAATGCTTGCAACCGACCGTGGCCGTATGAACTCTATGTCGATCCCGACCTCAGTTTTAGATAAGGCAAGCGCAAGTATATTCCCACTATAGGAGATACAGACGTGTAGATCATTATGATCGCATACATGGACCCGTCCTTTTTCATCCTTATACGTAACCATATCTGACCATGACCTTTTTTTAAGGTAACCGGACAGAGATTTTAAGACTATCCTTGAAGTAATGTATCTGTTTCTGAAATGATCTGTTTTCAGTGTATCCAGATAGACCTTTTCTGCCTCACTTAGATAGTTTGCATCGGGCGAGGGATAATCAGTCATGTCGACAATGAAAATAACAACATCGTTTTCTTCCCACAGGTCAGACACTTGTTCTAACGGAACAACAACTGGTGTAAATTGTTCAATGTTCATGGAAAGCCCTGAGAGGAAAGATTATTCAATATTCATTTTATATTAGATATTAAGTTACGTTCCATGCATCGATATCATCTGAATTGGAAATGTGATCCCTTAGGAATTCACATATCTATCTAATAAGATCTTTCTCATTGATCTAGCGCTCTCTAATTGATAAATACTTGTCATAATTAGCCTTATATAATGTGCAATCACCTATACGCTCCTAAAAACATCAAGGATGTATCATGTCTCTAAATTTCAAAGTAGTGCTTGTTGAGCCTTTGTATCAGGGAAATGTGGGGTCTGTCGCAAGGGCAATGAAAAATTTTGGTTTTTCAGATCTCGTTCTTGTTAACCCGTGCCCCCTTGAAGGAGAAGCACGTGCAATGTCTTCTCATGCGCGTGATGTGCTAGAAGGTGCAACAATAACAAGCTGCGTAGAAGATGCCGTTGCAGATGCCAACCTCCTGATAGGCACAACAGGCATAACCGGTAGCAAATTCGATGAGCATATACGTATCCCGGCACATGTGCCTAGAGACCTGAAACAACATCTTCAAGGCTCTTGTGGTACTGTTGCACTGCTCTTTGGCAGAGAAGATAAAGGTTTCACCAAAGATGAACTGCGCATGATGGACATGATCCTTACCATCCCCACATCCGGAATATACCCGGTGATGAACCTGTCACATGCTGTTGCTGTGATACTGTACGAACTGAGCGATGTGCAGGCAGGAGAAACACCACTGGCTGATCCTTTTGATACAAAGCTTTTGATGGAACATTTATCCCAGGTTCTGGAAGATATTGATTACCCTGAGCATAAAAAGGAAAAGACGGAACTTATGCTTAAAAGGATATTCGGCAGAGCACGCCTGATACCGAGGGAAGTACAGACCTTAAGGGGGATCCTGCGCGGGATACAAAGGCATCTGGTGTCAGACCGTAAAAAATGAGCAAGTACCATACACGAAATATTGATATAAATTAAAAACTATGGGTTGGTGCCAAGACTAGATCTGCGCAGCAAACTTTGAGAAAGATATGACAGAGATAAAATGGGAAGATAAATTCAAGGTATTCCTCAAGCAGTACTATTGGGACGATATTCTTCAGCTTGCCAACGAATACCCTGAACAGCGAAGTCTTACAGTTGATTTTTCAAACCTTGAGATCTTCGATAGAGAACTGGCTGCAGAGCTTTTAGAGCAACCTTCGGAAGTGATACCATCTGCAGACAAGGCCTTACAGGAAATAGATCTGCCTATCGATAAAACACTTGATAAAGCAAAGGTCAGGTTCGAAAAGATCCCCTCAAAGATCCCCATAAGAGATCTACGCAGTAAGCATCTTGTGAAATTCATTGCCATAGAGGGCATGATCCGTAAAGCTACCGAGGTGCGCCCTAAGATAATCAATGCCGCTTTTATGTGCATGCGATGTGAACACGTCACATTCGTACCCCAAACAGAAATGAAGTTCGTTGAGCCTCTGGAATGTGAGAACGACACATGTGGTAAAAGAGGACCGTTTAAAATACTCATGGAACAATCCTTGTTCGTGGATGCCCAGAAGTTGCAGATACAGGAATCACCGGAGAACCTGCGAGGAGGGACACAGCCACAGAGCCTTGATGTGGATGTGGAGGAAGACCTTGCGGGGATCGTGAAACCCGGGGACAGGATAGTCATCAATGGTGTGCTGCGTTCCCATCAGCGTACCACCCGTGAAGGGAAATCTCCTTTTTATGACCTCGTGCTGGATGCGAATTCCATTGAAAACGTGGATAAAGAATTCGATGAATTACAGATAACTCCAGAAGAGGAAGACATGATAAGGGAAATGAGCCAAGACCCTCATATATATGATAAGATCATCCGGTCCATTGCACCCTCCATATATGGCCTTGAAGAAGTGAAGGAAGCCCTGGCCCTGCAGCTTTTTTCCGGTGTGCCCAAGCATCTTCCTGACGGGTCAAGGGTCAGGGGTGACATACACATGCTGTTCGTGGGTGACCCGGGTGTTGCAAAAAGCCAGCTGCTGCGCTATATGGTAAAACTCGCTCCAAGAGGCGTATTCGCTTCGGGAAAAAGTGCTTCAACAAGCGGTCTTACTGCAGCTGCAGTGAAGGACGAGATGGGTGACGGGCGCTGGACACTGGAAGCAGGGGCACTGGTAATGGCAGATATGGGTATTGCCGCAGTGGATGAAATGGACAAGATGCGTTCCGAGGACAAGAGCGCACTTCACGAGGCTATGGAGCAACAGACTATATCCATTGCAAAAGCAGGCATCCTTGCAACCCTGAAATCCCGATGTGCACTTCTTGGTGCTGCTAATCCTAAGTATGGACGCTTCGACAGGTACGAAGGCATAGCCCAGCAGATCAATATGCCTCCGGCGCTTATGTCCAGGTTCGATATGATCTTCGTACTTCTGGACACTCCTAATGAGGAAAAGGACACCCGTATTGCAAAGCACATACTGAAATCCCACTATGCCGGTGAGCTATCGGAACAGCGCAAAAAGCTTTCCACAAGTAAAATAACCCAGGAGCAGGTAGATGAGCAGATGGAAGTGATCATTCCTGATATTGACCCGGACCTGATGAGAAAGTACGTGGCCTATTCACGCAGGAATATTTTCCCTGTGATGGAAGAGGAAGCACGGGACCATCTTGTGAAGTTTTACATGGACCTGCGTAAAATGGGGGAAGGTAAGGACGCCCCGGTCCCGGTGACGGCCAGACAGCTGGAAGCACTTGTAAGACTGGCAGAAGCAAGTGCAAGGGTACGTCTGAGCAATGTGGTTAATATGGACGATGCAAGACGTACAACAAAGATAGTATATTCATGCATGAAGCAGGTGGGTGTTGACCCATCCACGGGTGCTTTTGACGTTGATGTAATAGCATCTGGGACGAGCAAGAGCCAGCGGGATAAAATAAAAGTGCTCAAGGAGGTCATCAGGCAGGTAGGTGGCAGACATCCGGCTGGTAAAGCGCCTCTTGAAGAGATCTATGCAGAAGCCGCTCTGGAAGGAATTGACAGAGCACATGCAGAAGAAATGATCTCAAAAATGCGCAGGTCCGGCGATCTTATGAAACCAGATCATGATAGTGTCAAACTTGTGTGAGGAACAATTCATGTACATGAAGGTCCATAGTTCCGGCAGCAACGTGGTTGTTGCCATATGTGACAAGGAGATCCTTGGAAAGACCTTAAAAGAGGGGAATATCACAGTAACGATTAATGAAGGGTTCTTCTGTGGTGAGATAGTGGGGGCAGGCAGCGTTGAGATGGCTCTCAAAAATGCAACTACAGCTAACCTTTTTGGGGAAAGATGTATTCAGTGTGCTATCAACTGTGGTGTAGTAGATCCAAAAAGTGTGATATTCATAAATGGGGTGCCACATGCTCAAATATTCCGAATATGATACCACCAGCGCATATAAATATATATAATATTATGAATAAATATTGCGAGATACAGTATAGTTGGAGATAAATGAATGACCGCCGAAGGAGATGGTGTAGGGGTTACTTTACTTGACCGCGAAGGTCTTATCGATGCAGTGATCCTTAAACACAATAGGATGTTAGAGAAGTATAACTTTGAATTTGAGGAGCTGGATACGAGATTTTCTTCTTGTTCCCGGGAAATAGACAACATTAAGAAGGAACATGAAGAAATGCTCGAGCGCATAGATGTCCTCAAAGAAAAGCGCCAGCAGCTCTACCATCAGGCAGAGATCATGCTCGAAAAGTTAATTGGAACAGGTATGCAGCAAAAGGATGTCGACACTATGCGTGATAGCATAGCAAAGGCAAGATCACTCTCCTCTGAAAATGAAGAAAAGACCATTGTTGGATCGATCCTGTCACTTCTGGCTGAAGGAGATTATTCTGAGACCAGATCTTCTATCAGGTCCAAGATAGAAGAAGCGGTTGCATCACATGAAGAACTGACATCAATATCTGGTCGAGAGAACACTTTGACCGAAGACCAGAAGCAACATGAGGACGAGCTAAACAAAGCAAAACCAAGGCATTCATGGCTTGAAAAAAGGATACAGAGCCACAAAGAGGCTTTAATGTACTGGGAAAGCCTGAAAAATGTAGAAGAAGAGGTGATCACAGTATGACAGATGCATCATCCATCTCAGAAAAGGATCTGAAATTAAAAGTGAATGACCTAAGGACCCAGATCGCGCGCGATGAGAGAGAACTAAGGTCCCTGTTCAATGAACTACGTCTGCACCGAACTAATGTGGGAGAGCTCAAGGAAAAGAGAGACAGTTTGAACTCCCAGGTCAAGGAAATGGTCGCAAGGGCCAGGGAGCTAAAAGAAAAAAGAGATGAGGTTAACAAAAAGATCTCTGAACTGAAAGATGTGAAAAATGCCAGGATATCAGCAGGCCAGCAAGCCTCAGACGAAATTGCAAAGCTGAAAGCTGAAAGGGATACACTGAATCAGGTTTCAAGAGGTACTGTCGAGATCATTTCCAAAGCATATTCTGCAGAACTTGATACTTTCCTTAATGCAGATGTGCCGCTGCAACATGAGATAGATGTCTTTGCCAGGTTACTGCAACTTGAAGAACGTCTGAAAGCTGCCATGAAAGCAGACGAAGTACACAAGAAGATCCAGGAAACCTATGATGCGACCATGTCTCAACAGCCCGGATCAGGAGAGAATATTGGCTCTACTATAAAAGAACTTGCTGAGGTCTCACAACAATATCATCTCGAAATGATAGACCTGTACAAAAAAGTTGATGAAATGCGCAAAGATGCGGATCTCTGCCATGCTCAGATAAAGGAAAAATTCGGTGTCACAGAACCTCTGCGAGCCAGGATCGATCCACTGAAACAAAGGATCTCACAGCTCAGGGATGAACTAAACGGATATCTTGAGAAATTAAATGATCTCCAGCTTGTGAAAGATGAAAAGAAACAGCAGGAACAAAGGGTAGTTGCTAAAGAGAAGTTCGAAAAGACCGGAAAGATGAGCCTCCAAGACCTTAAAGTGCTTATGGAGAACGGGGACCTGGAGCTGTGAAAGGTTCCTTTGTTCTCTTAATTATTCCTTTCCCTAAGGATAAGCATCAAAACAGCAATTGTCACTATAATCGGAAGTGTCATGTGCAGCCTGAAACCTTCAATTCCATTTGCTCCTTTTGAGACGTTATCTTCAAGACTGCTATCATGCCCTTCATTATTTTCATCTTCCGGAATGATAGGTTCAGGAAGGGTCCTATCCATATACTGGAAAACTGGTGAGAATGCTACCAGTTCCTCACCATCACCAGCATAGATGGTGTCCACAGTTATGCTGAGGATAGTCCTATCATTCTTCTTATAGATGAAAAGGTCCCCTTCTCCGAGGATTGCACTTTGTAATATCTTATTTCCCAATGACAGTTCGAGCCATACGCTGTCAGCTTCCTGATTCACGCTCTTTATGGTAAGATTATACCCCTGATAAAAATGCCAGGTATCACCTGTAAGAAGATATATGCTAGTATCGTTCAAAAGCACATCTTCCACTACGGGAGACGCCTTAATGGGTACTACAAGACCATTGGGCGCGCAGATGATCAGAACCAATAAAAGGAAGGATAGATATTTCCCTATCCACATGGATAAGTCTCTCATCTAGTACGTGTATACACACATCTACCAGCAATAAGGTTTACCCTTTTTCCATCCTGTGTCCTGACCGAGATTGCTCCTGTATCAGTAATTCCTACAGCTTTGCCTTCAACCATCTTCGAGGGGGTCATTATGGTGACCTCCTTACCGATAGTATCAGAGAGATTGATCCATTCGCTCAGGATAGCAGAGAATTCCTGTGTCTTGAACTTTATGTACTGTTGCTCGATTTCATACAGTAATTTTTGAACGAATTCTACCCTGTTCACCTCTGTTCCAAGTTCTTTCTGGAGGCTTGTTGCATTTTCACGGATCCCTGGAGGGAACTCGTCCACATTGACATTTGCATTGATACCGATCCCAATGATAACATAATCGATCTGTTCCATTTCAGCATCTACTTCTGTGAGTATGCCGCATACCTTTTTATCTTTGATGAGTACATCATTAGGCCATTTTATACGGGCATCCACCCCAAGGGACCGAATGGTATTTGCTGCTGCAAGTCCGGTCATCAGTGTAAGCCTTGCTGCATGATCGAGCTGGATATTTGGTTTGAGAATTACAGAGAGGTTGATCCCTCCTTTTGGTGACTGCCAGTTCCGTCCTAACCTCCCCCTACCCTTTTTCTGGGACTCGGCGATCACAACTGTACCTTCTTCTGCTTCCCTGGCCATTTCCTTAGCGAAACTGTTAGTTGATTCCAGCTCTGCAAAGTAAAATATATTATTACCTATCAAAGTGGTATTTAATCCGTTTTTTATCTCTTCGGGGTAAAGCATATCAGGGACCACCTTTAACACGTAACCCTTTTTCGGGGATGATTCTATTTCATATCCCCCTTCCTTCAAGGAACTTATATACTTCCAGACCATTGCCCGGGAGATGCCTAACCTTTCTCCAAGTTCCTCCCCGGAAACCGGTTTTCCATCAGCTTCTTTCAATATCCGCATGATCTCAGCTAAATTAGTGCTCACTTTATCCCACCAATAAACATCTCTAAATATTTACTCTGTATTACTAGATTGGTTCTTTGCCGCGTGTATGTAAGACTCTACAGCTGCAGTGACCGCAGCTACCTTTGTCGGCTTGTTCTCAAGTGCAGATGCAAGTGTAGCTCCCTTTTCTGAATCTTCCGTCACAACTCTTTCCACATCTCTGATTATGGAGTTATCTTCTATGAAATGGGTAGTAAGGTTACCTTTGAGGAACTGCTCATGCCGTATAACTGCCTTATGGAACGGTATATTTGTTGTGACCCCCACGACTACGTATTCATAAAGTGCTCTGTCCATCCTGTGTATAGCTTCAATGCGCGTAGGTGCCCATACACTAAGCTTTGAGATCATAGAATCATAATATGGAGAAATAGTATATCCCATGTGCACACCGCTGTCCACACGCACACCTGGCCCGCCTGAAGAACGGTATCTGCGTATCTTTCCTGGAGATGGAGCGAAATCGTTCAGAGGGTCTTCAGCGTTTATCCTGCATTCTATGGCCCAGCCCCGCAGAGGAATATCCTCCTGTGAGTATGCAAGTTGCTCACCTGCAGCAATATATAGTTGCTTTTTAGCAAGATCAAGACCAGTGATCAGCTCCGTGATAGTATGCTCAACCTGCAGACGCGTGTTCATCTCAAGGAAATAGAACTGGCCCTTGGAATACAGGAACTCCATAGTGCCTGCATTCTCATATCCTATGGACTTTGCCCCTTTGACCGCCGCTTCTCCCATCAGGTCACGCATCTCCTCGGTAATGATAGGAGAAGGAGCTTCTTCTATCAGTTTCTGATGCCTGCGCTGTATAGAGCATTCTCTTTCATTGCAATGGACCGTGTTCCCGTGTTTGTCAGCGAGGAGCTGGAACTCTATATGCCTGGGTTCATCCAGGTATTTCTCTATGAATACAGTTGGATCACCAAAAGCAGATTTTGCAACTGATTGGATGGAAACGATAGCGTTAGCGAATTCCTCTCTGGAATGGACTATCTTCATCCCTATGCCGCCGCCACCTGCAGACGCTTTTATTATTACTGGATAGCCAATGTCTTCTGCGATCTCGGCAGCTTCATCAACATCAGAGATGGCATTTTCTGTACCCGGAACCACAGGGACACCTGCCTTGCTCATGGTCTTACGGGCCTCGATCTTACTACCCATTTTCTTGATGACATTTCCAGGGGGGCCTATGAAAACCACTCCGGCTTTTTCACATTCTGACGCAAATACATGATTCTCAGAGAGGAAACCGTATCCGGGGTGGATAGCTTCAGAACCTGTCTTCTCAGCTACATCAAGTATCTTCTCCATATTAAGGTAGCTCTGGCTTGAAGGTGCCGGACCAAT